>NZ_JAVRCK010000008.1:0-81435 GCF_034530815.1 Nostoc sp. DedSLP03 | reverse complement strand
TATGCCAATACATTGGTCTGTTATGCCAATACATTGGTCTGTTATGCCAATACATTGGTCTGTTATGCCAATACATCGGTCTGTTATGCCAATACATCGACCTGTAATCTTAAACTATCCTTTTTAAGCTTGCCCGATCTAAAAATTTCATCTTACTGATAAACTTATTTGTTTTAATGGGTACATTAAATGTACAACTTACTAAGTATGCATATATGCCTCCCCAAAATACAACCAACCGTTTGCGTCCTCTACTGATTAGTCAAGATATTGACTCATTCCACGGTTTACAAACCGTCAGCACTTACAATACAACTCGTGCTGATGCCTCATCTGCTAATTTACAGGAAGCTTATCAGGCAATGTTGATTTCTCAACAAACCGAAACTGAGAAACTAGCTTTATACCGTGCGGCTGCTGATGCTGCCCGATTAGCAGAGTGGGAATTTCATAATGCCGTATTAGCGATGAAAGAAGTTGTACGCGGGCAATATGGCTCGGATAGCGATCAAGCTCAAGCTGTGGGATTGAAGAAAAAATCAGACCGCAAGCGTCCTTCGCGGAAAAAGACAGTTGCGATCGCGTAACTGCCTGCTGGAAGCGATCGCATTTGCAGTATTCGGCGTTGTATGCAATTAATCTCTTGCGCTCATATTTTGCATTTGCTGATTGCTCGATCGCTCCAACTCCAAATCTTCCCAAGAAACTGGATCTTCTACAGGTTCCAAATGAGTTGTAACGTGGGTTGAAGGTAGCACTCGAACAATAGCAAGCTCAATTGCTTCGCATAAATCATGCCCTTGTTGCACTGTCCAAGATCCAGGTACAAGAACGTGAAAGGAAACAAAGCGACGGGTTCCAGCAGCGCGGGTTCGCAAGGCATGAAACTTGATGTCTTGACCTTTGTACTCGTTAAGGATGCTCTTGATTGCGTCAATTTCTTTTTTAGGTAAAGCTGCATCCAGTAAGGCGCTACTGGTTTCCCGCAGTATACGAAATCCTGTCCAAGTAATATTTGCTGCTACTATCAGTGCAATAATTGGATCGAACACGAGAGCGCCTGTTAGCTTGACGAGAAAGATTCCAACTACTACACCTGCCGAAGTTACTACATCAGTAAACAGGTGATGAGCATCAGCTCTGAGTGTAATGGAACGCAACCGTCGCCCTGCTCGTAACAAGATAAAGGCAACAACGCCGTTGATTGCGGTTGCAAAGAGGGAGAGCGCCAACCCTAATCCTAGCTGTGTTAATGGTTCTGGATGCAGCAAGCGTCCCCAAGCTTCAACAGCAATGCTGATAGCGGCTATTACAATCAATGCACCTTCTGCACCACTGGAGAAGTATTCGGCTTTAGAATGCCCAAAGGCGTGTTCGGCATCGGCTGGTTTATCAGCATAGGTCAATGCCCATAGAGCAACCAATGCTGCCACGAGATTTACAATTGATTCAATAGCATCTGAGAGCAAACCTACTGACCCGGTTAGCAGGTAAGCGCCAAACTTTAAGGCAATAGTGATGATTGCTGCTGCAATCGATAAGAAAGCGTAGGATCGGGCTGTTCGACTACTCATCTCGGTCGCGGACGTAATTACAGTGATTCCGAGATAAGAGTACCAAATTTTACTTGAGCGGTCATCAGTCCTGAGTCTTCGACTGATTGGTATTTCAAGACGCGATAAATTTAAGACGCGATAAATCGCGTCTCTACAAGTGTTGCGATCGCCATATCTACAGCAGTTTATCTAAGGTAATTGGCAAATCGCGGATGCGCTTACCTGTGGCATGATAGACAGCATTAGCGATCGCTGCCGCAGTGCCGGTAATCCCAATTTCACCAATTCCCTTAACGCCAAGGGGGTTGATATGTGGATCGCGTTCATCGACAAACAACACCTGAATATCGGGAACGTCTGCATTCACTGGTACGTGATACTCAGCTAAATCATGGTTGACAACGCGTCCTAGATTCGGGTCTATGAGCGTGTGTTCCATTAGCGCCATACCAATACCATAGATAATCCCACCAATCAGCTGACTGTTGGCTGTTTTAGCATTGAGGATGCGTCCGACGCCAAAAGTTCCCACCCAACGCGATATTCGCACTTCGCCCAAATCAGGTTCAACGCGCACTTCGGCAAACTGCGCTCCAAATGAGTGCATTGAGAACTTTTTTTGTTCCTCTCCAGGCTTGGCATCTGCACGCGCTTCGAGCATTTTCATCCCATGTCGTGCCAAGATTGCCTGATATGTTTCGCTGGCGGAGGATTTATTTTTTAAGAAAAAGCTGCCATTTTCGGCAATCACATCCTCAGCCTTTGAACTATAAAGGGGAGATTTTCGATCGGCAAGTGCTAGTTGTAAAAGCTGACTGCGTGCTTGATTTCCCGCTAAATGCACGGCTGAACTGACACTGGCGGCAGTTTGCGAACCACCAGAAATGGGGGTTTGTGGCATCTTGGTATCGCCTAATTCAAACCGCACTTTCTCAACTGGTAAACCGAGTGCCTCAGCTGCAACTTGAGTCATCACAGTATAAGTTCCCGTACCAATATCTTGGGAACCGCTTCGCACCACGGCTGTACCGTCTGCCATAATTTGAGCGATCGCTGATGCTGGAGAACGGTTAGTAGGATAAGTAGCTGTCGCCATCCCCCAACCAATTAAATAGTTGCCATCTCGCATCGAACGAGGCTTGGGATTGCGCTTTTGCCAGCCAAACTTTTCTGCTCCCAATTTGTAGCACTGGATAAGTGACTTGCTCGACCAAGGGAGTTTTTTACTGGGATCGACATCAGCATGGTTACGCAGACGCAGTTCCACCGGGTCGATATTAAGCGCATAAGCTAGTTCGTCCATTGCCGATTCTAAGGCAAACGACCCAGATGCTTCACCTGGGGCCCGCATATAAGTTGGTGTTCCTTGATCGAGCTGAACCAGATGATGGCTAGTTTCGATATTCGGGCTAGCGTAAAGCATCCGGGCGCTTTTACCAACAGGTTCGATAAATTCATCGAAAGTTGAAGTTTGCGAAATCCCGGTGTGTCGCAAAGCAGTCAATTTGCCATCGCGGGTTGCACCGAGAGAAACTTGTTGAATTGTCTCCGGTCGAAAGCCCACAGGCCCGTACATCTGTATGCGTCCCAAAACTAATTTCACTGGGCGCTTAACTTGCTTTGCGGCGATCGCCGCTAGCGGCACGTGCGACCAAGCCGACCCTTTGCAACCGAAGCCACCGCCCACATAGTAAGACATAATGCGGACTTTCTCAGGCTCAATTCCCAATACCTCCGCAACTTTTTTTTGAGTCGAAAAAATTCCCTGAGTTGCGTCATACAGCAGCAGTTCATCGCCTTGCCAAACTGCTGTTGTGGCATGAGGCTCCATTGGATTGTGATTTTCCACTGGGGTGGTATAGGTTTGCTCGACGCGGACAGCCGCCGCCGCTAGTCCCTGGCTGACATTTCCATGCGCTAAATCGGGCGGCTCATCTCTAGGGATTTTACCTTTAGGTAAGTATGCCTTTGTGAGATTCTCCCGCATATTAATGGTTGGTTTCTCTTCCTCATAGCGAACTTGTACGAGGGAAGCAGCATACATCGCTCGTTCAAAGGTATCGGCAACCACAACACCAATATGCTGACCGCTATACAGCACAACGTTATCTTGCAGGACTTGCACCTTATGACCGCCGCCCTTTTCTCCAGAAGCTTTGGGCGCGTTCAGGTGGGTAATTACTGCTAATACACCCGGTACTTGTTCCGCCGCCTTGGTATCGATTTGGGCAATTTTACCTTTAGCGATCGCACTTTGAATTGTCACGCCATAAGTCATTTTTGCTACTGGAAACTCAGCCGCGTAACGTGCGCCACCAGTTACCTTCAGGTATCCATCAACTCGATTGAGCGGTTTGCCGACAACTGTATTTTTATCCCCTGTATTCATGCCATCCCTCCCACTGTTGTCAGCGCCTTAACGATTGTGCGTTTAGTCAGTTCGACTTTAAAGCCGTTGTATTTTTGAGGTTTAGCGCCGGCGATCGCAGCGTTTGCAGCTGCTTGAAATGTTGCCTGATTGGCAGGCTTGTTCAAAAGTATTTTTTCCGCTTCCAAGGCACGCCAAGGCTTTGTGCCTACGCCACCAAGGGCAATCCGTGCCGCGCGAATGATGCCATTTTGAATATCTAATGCAGCTGCAACCGATGTCATCGCAAAGGCATAGGAGGCGCGATCGCGGACTTTTAAATAGTGCGATCGCCTTGCGAAGTTTAAAGCAGGTAAATCAACGGCAACAATTAACTCTCCGTGTTCTAGAACGGTTTCCCTTTCTGGAGTTTCGCCAGGTAAAAGATGAAAATCTACCAGCGGAATACTGCGCTCTCCCCTCGGGCCGCGTGTTTGCACAACGGCATCGAGTGCGATCATTGCCACCGCCATATCAGAAGGATGAGTGGCAATACAGCGATCGCTACCGCCAAGAATCGCGTGAATCCGGTTGTAGCCCTCAATTGCCGGACAACCTGAACCAGGAACGCGTTTATTGCAGGGGAAGGCGGTATCGCGGAAGTAGTAACACCGGGTACGTTGCAGCAAATTTCCGCCCACTGTCGCCATGTTTCGCAGTTGCGGTGATGCCCCAGACAGCAATGCCTCTGATAGCACAGGATAACGCTCTTGAATCAGCGGATTATAAGCAACATCGCTATTGCTTGCCGTTGCTCCAATCCGCACACCGTTACCCTGTACTTCTATCTTGCTCAGTGGCAGTGGGTTAATGTCAACCAACTCTCTTGGGTTCTGGACATTCAGCTTCATCAAATCGATAAGGCTAGTACCACCAGCTAGATATGAGGCTTGAGCATCTGGAGTAACCAAAGCCACGGCATTCTCTGCCTGTCCTGCTTTCTTATAGCTAAACGGCTGCATCTTTTTTTCCCTCTAAGACATCGCGGACAGCAGCCACGATATTTGGATAAGCACCGCAACGGCAGATATTGCCGCTCATTAATTCGCGAATATCGGCATCTGACTTGGCGTGTCCCTCGTTCACCAAACCCACCGCCGAACAAATCTGTCCTGGCGTGCAGTAGCCGCACTGAAACGCATCGCGGGCAACAAACGCGGCTTGCATCGGGTGCAGATTATTTCCTTGTTCCAACCCTTCAATAGTTGTAATTTTTGCGTCGGTGTGCATAATTGCAAATGTCAGGCAGGAATTAATTCGTTGCCCATCAACCAGCACCGTGCAAGCACCACACTGACCATGATCGCAACCTTTTTTAGTACCAATTAATCCTATGTATTCCCGAAGTGCATCAAGTAAGGTAACACGCGGTTCAATTTGCAAACTATGAGGTGTTCCATTCACTTGTAGCGTCACCTTCACAGTTTCAGAAGTGGAAGTTGCCAGCATTGGGGTAGTTTTTTTTACTTGAGTTTCTGCTACAGCTTTCTCTACAAAATTAGCGATCGTAGCCGCTACTGTGCTGAAGACCATCAATTGACCCAGCTTGCGGCGTCTTAAGACAAACCTCATTTGTTCGCTCCATTCTGTTTTTGTTAAAAATATTGAGTAATTATCTCTGCTGAAATTATTGATAGAAAACCAGACTTGCCAAAAAGCATTTTCTCTAAAAAGACATTGTTAATAGAATACAATTTCGTCTTGTTCTGTCTCTCTATCAGAAGATTTATGCCATAAGTATTATTTATAATTATCAAAAGAAAATTAATATCAAGTCCGGGTAATTAGTTATGATTTTCCCCAGTCATTGCACCCCACCCTAACCCTCCCCTTGTAAAGGGGAGGGAACTAGATTTGTTTTTCCTCCAATATATCGGGGGGATTAAGGGGGGTAAAAATCACAGCCGAATACTTTTAAAACAACCCCTAAGCTGCAAAGGCACAGTAAAAAGGAGAGCAATATTCTTGTTCCCCTACGAATGCTTTATATTCCATGTCATTGAAAGTGGCTATAGGTTTTTAGCGAGCGATCGCAAATCAGTTTTCGTCTCGCCCGTGAACTTGCGCAGGTGGACTAGTTGCTTCAACAGCAGTAAATGATTCTAAAATTTTATAGGTGTGACTAGCTCCTTTTGGTACTACCCAAGAACTCCCAGGTTCTAGTAAAATCGTTTGCCCTTCAAGATGCAATTCTGCACGACCAGTAATTACATAACCAACAGTTTCATATTCCCGTGCTGTTGGCTCTTTAGGTTCGTTCGGTTCCTCATTTTCCCACAGGCGCATGGAAATGGTTTTGCCAGATGCAAGATATTTCTGACCAAGTTGGCCTTTAGGAGAATTGCTAGAGTCTACTTTGATAACGGTTGTATCAGACATATTTTTTGCCTCTTTTACTTTTAAACTTTGATTGTTTTGCCAGTGCGAGCTGCTTGGTAAATTAGTTGCATCAGCCTGACATCTTGCAAGCCTTCCTCACCGGGAGTTTTGGGCTGTTTATTCGCCATGATGGACTCGGACAAATGATCCATCTCTAGAGCGAATTGGTTCTTTTCCTGAATATTCTGTTCTTCACTACTGTTTTTGCGTTTGATTGTCAAGCGATGTTGGTAGTAGTCGGTAGCTGGATCTAACTCTAAGACTGCATCTGAACCAAAAACTTGGATACGCTTGGTATCTGCATAGCCGTAGCTTGACGTGCAGTTAGCAAGCACACCACTAGGAAAACGCAAAACGAAGTTGACATTTTCCTCAACTTCCCGAAAGCGGGGGTCGCCAGGGGTGCTGTACATCATGGCGCTAATTTCTTGTGGTTCTTCGCCTGTAATGTATCTAGCAGCATTCAAGCTGTAGATGCCTATGTCATAAAGAGAACCGCCGCCAGCTAGTTTTTTTTGTGCCCGCCAACGATCTGCGGGATCTTTGGGGTCGAGGTTGCGTCCGTGGTCAGAGGTTATAGTTTTTAGTTTACCGAGTTTGCCGCTTTGTGCAAGTTCGATCGCAGCCAGGTTGTAAGGTTCATATTGAGCGCGGTAAGCAATCATCAATTTGCGATCGCCTTTTTTGGCAGCAGTAATCATTGCTTGGCATTCCTCGACAGTAATAGCCATTGGCTTTTCGCACATGATATGCTTACCAGCTTGGGCACCACGAATACTGTATTCGGCGTGTAACCCATTAGGTAAAATGATATAAATAACATCAACCTCCGGGTTATTGCGGATGGTATCGTAGTTCTGGTAATTGTAGATATTTTTTGAGTTAACCCCGTATTGCTGGGCTATGCCTTCAGCTTTGGCGCGATCGCCACTGACTAACGCTACCAGCTTTGAACGCTTACATTCACCAAACGACGGAATAATCTGTTGCGTAGCAAATTTTCCCAAGCCAACAATAGCCCATCCTAACTTTTTTTCAGGAGGCATAGATGGTTCTTTGCCTGGTGCTGGCCCAGCTTGGGCTAAGGTACGATTAGGTTTAAAAATAGTACCTGCTACCCCAAAAGTACTGAGTGTAATTAACCCAAAACCTGCTTTGTGTAATATAGTACGACGCGTAAATTGTGATTTTAGTAAATCAAACATGGAAGGTTAAGTGTTAAGTGTTGGGGCACTGGGCATTGGGAAGAGGCACAGGGGTAGGGTGAAGTTTGCAGAGGGGAAAGAAGGTAATTTTGTATTCTCCCCCTTGCTCCTTGCTCCCTGCTTCTTCCCCATTCCCCACTACGGTTTGAGTACTACTTTGATGCAGTTATCTTTCTTGTGTTTAAAAATTTCGTAGCCGTGCGGCGCTTGTTCTAGAGGTAAAGTATGGGTGATAATAAACGTTGGATCGATATCACCGTTTTGGATGTGTTCTAGCAAAGGTTTTAGATACTTGTGGACATTCGTTTGTCCCATTTTGAAGGTTAATCCCTTGTTCATGGCAGCACCCATCGGGATTTTATCTAAAAAGCCACCGTACACACCCGCAAGTGATACGTGACCACCTTTAGCAGCAGATACTATTACTTGCCGTAATGCTGTCGGACGGTCTGTTTCGAGACGTACTGCTTGCTTTACCTGGTCGTACATCGCCATAAAATCTGTACCATGTGCCTCCATTCCCACTGCATCAATGCAAGCATCGGGGCCACGACCGCCAGTCATTTCTTTGAGTGCTTCGCCTATATTCACTTCTTCGTAGTTGAGAACTTCTGCTTTGCCGTATTCTTTAGCCATTTGCAGACGTTCGGGAACCCGGTCAAAGGCAATTACCCGTTCCGCACCTAGCATATATGCGCTTCTGATGGCAAATTGTCCGACTGGACCACAACCCCAAACGGCGACAATATCACCAAGTTTGATGTTGCAGTTCTCGGCTGCCATGTAGCCTGTGGGGAAAATATCTGTTAAAAATAGTACTTGCTCATCCGTTAAACCATCGGGAATTTTGAACAAGCCTACATCGGCAAAAGGTACTCTTGCATACTCTGCTTGACCGCCAGCGTAACCGCCTAATAAATGAGAGTAGCCAAATAGACCTGCTGGCGAATGTCCCATTTGCTTTTCTACTAACCAAGCATTGGGGTTAGAGTTGTCGCACAACGACCATAAATCCCGATTGCAGAAAAAGCAGCTACCGCAAGATATAGTGAAGGGAACAACAACGCGATCGCCTATGTTCACATTTTTAACTGCACTTCCCAGTTCTACGACTTCCCCCATGAATTCATGACCAAGGATATCGCCCTTTTGCATGGTGGGAATGTAGCCATCATAAATATGCAAATCTGAACCGCATATTGCCGTAGAAGTAATTTTAACAATGGCATCGCGTGGGTTAAGAATTTTGGGGTCGGGAACTGTATCAACCCGCACATCGTTTGCTCCATGCCAGCAAACTGCTTTCATAATATTTAGTCCTTAGTTATCATTTCTGGCTCGTTAATATCAAGATAAATCGAGTATTTATCTTAATTTTGAGACGCGATAGTTATCGCGTCTCAATAACTGCTAAAAAGTTATTCAAGCATTCGACTCAAGATTTACTAACTGTTTAGCTGCTATCTCTGAGTTAGTTCTTAGAAGGAGTGCGATAATAACCTTCTCTACTTCCTTCGTATGATGAAGTTTGATCTCCGCTTCTATTTGTACTAGGATCGAAAAACTCTTTTGTAGCTTCAGGAGGTTTTTCATCCAAGTTTAACTTTTCGCGGATATTATCAACAGCACCTTTTATTGGATTTTGTGATTTCTGGGTATTATTGATTTGGGTATCGTTTCTAATTTCACCTTGCTCATTTGGTACTCCTTTGTAATAAGTACCCTCTGGAGTGTTAACATTAGCCAGTGCAATGTTAGTGTAGCTAAAAGCTTGACCTAGTAAGAACATAAATCCTACGAGGAAAACTACAAGGATTTGGGAAATGCGAATATTTCGTAACCAAGAACTTAGTCGATTCATAAAAAACCTCATTTGCATTATGTTGGGTATACAATTCAAAACCTTAAATGACTATTGATCATTCAGGGTTTAAGAACAACTTTGATACAGTTATCCTTTTTTTGTTGAAAGATGTGGTAGGCGTGAGGTGCTTGTTCTAGAGGTAATTGATGGGTGACAACGAAGGAAGGATCGAGTTTTCCATCCAAAACCATCTGCAATAACAAATGCATATACTTCTGTCCATGCATTTGTCCCATTCTGAAGGTTAGGCCTTTATTAAAGGCTGCACCCAATGGTATTTTGTCTACAAAACCACCATAAACACCCATAATTGAAAGAGTCCCGCCTTTACGACAGGCGACCATCATTTCCCGCAGAACGTGAGGACGGTCGGTTTCCAATCTGAGCTTTTGTTTTGTCTGGTCGTAGAAGTCTTCTAAACCAACGCCGTGTGCTTCTAAACCCACTGCATCGATGCAAGCATCAGGCCCACGACCACCAGTCATCTCTTTCAACGCTTCGCCAGCATTAACTTCTTCGTAGTTAATCACTTCTGCTTTGGCAAACTTTTTCGCCATTTCCAGGCGTTCGGGAAAGCGATCTATTGCGATCACTTTTTCGGCTCCCATCATGTAGGCGCTAATCATGGCAAACTGTCCAACAGCACCGCAACCCCAAACGGCTACAGTATCACCCGGTTGGATATCGCATAATTCTGCACCCATATAACCTGTGGGAATAGCGTCGGAGATGAATAACAACATCTCATCCGGCAAATCTGGCGGAACTTTGACGACACCCACATCAGCAAAGGGTACACGGATATATTCGGCTTGTGCGCCTGCATAACCACCCAACATATGGGAGTAGCCATAAATGGCTGAGGTAATATTGCCAAACAATTTTTCTTGAATCCAACCATTGGGATTGGAGTTATCGCACAACGACCACATATCACGTTGGCAATAATTGCAATTACCACAGCCAATTGTGGAAGGAACAACAACGCGATCGCCTATTTTTAAATTGTTGACTCCTCTACCAACTTCCACGACTTCCCCCATGAATTCGTGACCAATAATATCACCCTGTTGCACTGTAGGAATATAGCCGCCATAAATATGTAAATCGGAGCCACAAATCGCCGTGGAAGTAATTTTAATAATCGCGTCGCGGGGGTTAAGAATTGTCGGGTCTGGTACTGTCTCCACCCGCACATCATTAGCACCGTTCCAGCAAACTGCTTTCATAATTATTAGTCCTTAGTCATTGGTCATTAGTCATTGGTCACTTGTACTGAGCAAAACCGAATTATTAGTCATTGGTCATTCGCTTTAGGCAAAGGACAAATGACAAAGGACAAAGAACAAATAACTAGCTGCGTCCAGAAGGTTGACCTTCGGTGGTGGCAATTTCACCTGCTTCCATTAGCATTTTGAAGCGGCGCAATTCATCACCAATTTGCTGTTCTGGTTCTTCGCCAAAAAGTTTAGCTACGGTAGCTGCCAATGCTCCACCTGGTGGGTTATACTCCAAAACAACCTTGACTTCCGTGCCGCGATCGCCTGGTGCTTTTTTAAAGCGAACAAAACCAGAATTATCAACATCTGCACCTTCTACAGAAGCCCAAGAAATAAATTCATTTTCTCGGTCTTCGAGAATATCTGCATCCCATTCTACTGTATTATCCAAAGGTGCATTGGCAATCCAATGAGAACGTTTTTCGTTGTACACCTTGACAGATTTAAGATGTTTCATAAATGTAGGCAAATTTTCAAAGTCGTGCCAAAAGCGATACAATTCTTCTGCCGATTTATTGATAGTTACCGTCTTTTCAACTTTGATAGGCTGGTTTAGACCTATTGCTTCCTGTGCTTTCTGGATTGTGCTTTGCTTGGTTGCACCTTGATAAAGCAAACCGCCACCAGCTAAAGCCGTCAGCGCTCCTCGCAATGAACCTTGCCTTAAACCCATCAGCACCATCGCACCGCCACCGATAAGGGATGCCCAACGCTCTACTTCACTAGCTTCTGGCTGGTTTGTACTTGATTTATCCCCTGATGTTGAAGTCACTTTTTATATCTCCATTACTGTAAATTCACCATAGAGGCGCAAATACCCTCTTCTTTCTTGTGTGTTATTTGCGCCTCTTCGGTAGCCGTCTCAAAAAACCTTACATTGACACAGCAGCCTCTGTAGTCGGCTTAGGAGGCTGTATCTGCCCACCTATGCGCGCCCGATACAACTGTGCCAATCGCTGTTCGTATTTCAATAAATCCTGGTAAATTTCTTTGAAAATAGCTGTTGCTACTGGGTCAGTGTACATTGCACACAAATTGCCAATATCGCCGATACCAGTTTGCACATCCCCCAACGCAGAACGTAACTGATATATATCGTCACTTCCTGTCAAAGCAGTTTTTACCTTGGCATACTGATTAGCAATATTTGCCCCTAAAGACGGTTTTTCACCCAATAGCTGAAGAGAAGTTTCCAGTTTTTGAATGTGGCGCTGTTTATTAGTAATTATTTCTTGAAAGACTGAGTTAACTTCGTTATCTGATTCCTTTTGCAAGTAGTTTTCAAATGCTTCTAGCGAATAACGTTCGCCAGTAAGGGCAGTATTTAAACCTTTGACGATCTCACCTTTAGTTGAGCCACCCCAAGCATCAGCCAGTTTCCACCATTCAGCACTTGTGTCTTTTTCATTTGGTAATGCCGCATCTTTGCCACCATAACCCAAACGGCTTAATATAGCTGTGGTGAAAATTGGCAAGTCTCCAGGTTCGCGGGATGTAATCAAATTCCCATCAACTACCAATGGCTCATCTATATATTTTGCGCCTGCGTTAATCATGTCTTTGGCAATAGCGCTAAAGCCAGTGGCTTGTTTACCTTTGAGCAAGTCGCCTTCAATTAAAACTTGTGGCCCGTGACAAACAGCGGCGACTAATTTTCCTTGTTGGATAGCTTCTTGGACAAAACGTACTGTGTTGATGTTCCGCCGCATTCGATCGGGAGCCATCCCACCGGGAATTATCACCGCGTCAAATTCGGCTGCGATCGCTTCCGTTGTGGTACCGTCGGCTTCTATACTAAGTTTGCCTTGTTTACCCTTATATTTTTCATTCATTCGGGAACCAAGGACTACTACCTCCATTCCTGCTTGTTTTAATCCATTATATGGAACTGTAAATTCTGCATCCTCTACTGCTTGTTCGATTAGGATAGCAACTTTTTTATTACCGGAGTTATTGTTATGTTCAGTCATAAAATGGAATTACGTTTTTATTTCTCTAGTCTTTCAACTAACTACAACAAAAGTTAAATAAGCAGATTATTTATTGAATAAATAATTTTAAATTACTTATCAATCATCCGATCTGCCTTTACTACTCAAATAAGTTTGAGTGTTTAATTGGTTGTTTAGCATTTAGATAAAAAGTATGAATACGAGTGAAAATGCTAAACTTATCATCAAAATTTAATTTTTGTTTGCCTATTTTTGCCAAACAAGAAATAGTTATGAGTGAAAAGCTCGCCAATGAATAATTTCGGTTTAATAACTTTTCACTCATAACTTCAACTACAAGTTCCTTGACCATGAATTCATAGCTACAATCTTATGGTGCGATCGCTAGTTTTGCGTCGTACCCAAGGGATAGATTATTTTCTTAGCTATACACCTCTAGTTAGACAAATTTGTAACAAAAAAACGTTATTGTGAGAATGCAGAAAGGGCTAGTATTATGGCAGAAAAAAATCATAATGACAAAATTAAAAGTAATGATTTGCCACAAGAGATTACCGAATCCTACGGTACTGGTGTGAAAGACTTGCCAGGATACAATATTGGCGGACGCTCTATGCAGGATGAAAGAGACGAGTACACAGAAACTAGTCCCGAACTGACTGGTGGGGATGTCGATGCCTATTGGCAAGATGCAGATGCAGTTGGAGATGAAGCTGTTGGTGGTAGTACTTCCACTCCCGATCAAAATGTCACAGAAGACCTAGAAGCAGCAGTGGGGCTAGAAATGGCTGATTCGGAATTTCTGCATACCAACGATATTTTAGAGGATCGTGATGGCGATCGCTGGGAGTTAGATCCAAAGTCTTCTGAAGATTATCAAGACCGCAGAGAATAATTACCAATGACAAGAAGCAACCAAATTAGCCACTATCTCAACTAGTTCTTCTGGAGCGATCGGTTTAGATATATGAGTGTCAAAACCAGCTTCCAAAGCACGGATACGAGCCTCACTATCAGCAAAGGCTGTTAAAGCAATAGCCGGGATTCGTCCACAACAATTATTTGCTTTAAGCGCCCGGAATTTGGAGATGAAAGTGTAGCCATCCTCCCCAGGCAACCCGATATCACTAATTAAAACATCGGGTTGCAATTCAGACAATACATTGCGTGCATCTGCTGCTGATATCACTGCTATAACTGTTGCTCCATCCATTTCCAAGACAGTAGTGATAAAAAAGCGAGTATCATCATCATCCTCAACGACTAAGATATCTAAACCAGTAAGAGTTCCAGAAGTTTGCATAATAAATGACATTTTATCTATCCTTACTTGCTATATTCGTAATTCGTAATTAAGAGAGTACAGAGCAAGCAGTGATTACAACTACGAATTACGTTAGCGAGTCCGCAAGCGTCATTATCAATTACGAATCATTTTTTACACCCATTAGAGCTTCTTTTAGAGCAGATTTTAGATTTACAAAAGTAGATTGATGTGCTCGGAGTATTGATGAGATACCGAAGCAGGCTCTTTTAACAAGAAATGATTTAACACCATAATTTCAAACATATAGCTTGATGGTTACTACTCCTTTATCTATTTTCCTACTGGAAGACCACTTCGTACAAATGAAATTCAAGCGTCTTTAGAAAGTCTTTACTTATCTCAATTTTCAGCATAATTCAGAATTCAGGAGTCAAAATTCATTCTGAATACTGATTGACAAAATGCGCTTTATCTTATTATACTCTCACCGATGCCCCATACCACAGTCGGTTTGTACCCCAACAAACTGTTTGTCTTCTTTAAGCGAAGATTGGGTTATCAGTCTTCTCGATTCAGCATCAATCGCCTGATAATAATATTTCCTTATTTGATTTTGCGATGCCTTGCATCCGACGATTGTGACCTCCCAGATCCAGCAATTAGGAGAAACCGATTTGTCTTTGTCTTTGGGATATTCAGACCATATCACAAAGCGTTTAGAGATGGTAACAAATGGATATCTGACGCGAGTAACTAAAACTAACTGGTTTATCAGTTCTTCTTTGGATCTGTAACTATTGCCAGGAAAATCATATTGGGGAATAGATGCAAGCGCAGGATAAAATAGTGAGGTTACGATTGATCGGGATAGAACAATTTATTTAAGCATACAAACAAAAAAAGCCAATCATATTGAAGAAGTTTTCAAATATGCTGATACTGTAAAACTACAGCAAAGATTAAAATTGATTCCCAAGCCCAGTTAATTCCGTTTCGATTGAGGATAAAAATGATAGAGGCTGACTCATATTAGCAGCAAAACCTAAAATTCCTGGATCTCGATGTTCGTAAAGTAACTGGCCTTTGGTATCAAACAGAAAAGTTCCACCACGCTGAGTTAAGTAAGCAGAATTAGGTACATAAGTCTGCCAATTGCTGAGAACTTCAACCATATTCCGTAGCCGTAGAGTAGCCAATTCAAAGGGACGTTGAAACCCACTTCCGCCAGCTAATTGAAAAAACGACCCTTTAAAAGCAGGTAGAGGAGTACCTTGAATAATTTCATCATCTTCAATGAGTTGAGGGGCTTGACGATCTCCCCTGTATCCCCGAAAAACTTCTCTTAGCGTTCCAGGACTTCCAAAGCCTGCACACATTAACACTAAATTTAGCCAAGCTTTCTGAGCAGGGGAAAGTCCAGGGAGAGGAAAATTGAGACCTGAATAAAGTTTGAGTTGGTGATGTAGTTCTCCATTAGGTTCAACAAATAAATTTTCCGGTGGAAATCCTGTATATTCACAAAATCTTATTCCAGAGGCGCGATTACCAATTCCCACTGCACGAATAGCGAGTTTTTCATCTGACAATTTTTTAGCTTCGCGCTGTAACCACCACGCATATTCAAGACTATCAAAATCCCCAAGTTGGGGCCAGACTAAAACAAGGATATATGAGGCAGGTTCGCAATTTTCTAGTAGGGGGCGGGTCATGCCATCACTAACACGCTGAAGTCCTGTCTGATTAAGGATAGTGTAAGGATTCATTACAAATGATTACTCGGATATTTGGGGTATCAGTGACACAGGATGTACTAAAGCATTAATATGCGATCGTCTCACGTTTGTAAATATTTTGTTATACTAATTAACATAAGTTCATATTTAGTTTGATACCGCTAAGTAAGGCAATACTCAGTAGGTCGCTTGATGAGTGTATTACTGCTAACAGCAGCTAGGTATGAAAGCTTCTTCTCAAAATTGTCAATATTGACCCTTTAGTTTTCGCCTAGTTGGGCGATTGATCCTGCGATGAATCAACCCATTACATTATCTTTAGAACAAGAATTTCGCCTTAGAGCTTTTGCAGACGTTGTGCAACAGATGTCCCGCGAACAAGCTCAAGAGTTTTTGCTTATGCTCTATAAGCAGATGATAATTCGGGAAAATACTTACCAAGAATTGCTCAAACATCAGTTGGAACTTGATTCAGACTCAATTTTGGGCTAAAGCATACAAGCAAATAAATGTCTTGAATTTTTAGCAGCGACAAAGAAATATTGCTAGAAAAGCTGTGTCGCTGGGAGCTTAGGAAAGTGCTGGAATATACCAGCAGAAGTCCCTTGGGACTCCAATTGACCTGATGTCTGCGTAAAAGTGACTCTACAGCAGTTTTCATGTATTTGAACCACACCTGTACACCTGTCATAGGGGCGCAAGGCCTTGCGCCCCTAGCGCCTGCTCTATTGGCAATCTTTCCAGGACAAGGATCTGAACTGTATCAAGGTTTAGGAATATGCCTTAACCGGAGGTTTAGCATTTTCTACAAGTTAAGGCATTTACCAAGGCTTTCCTGACAATAATTGCTCAGATATCACAGATATGCTAAAAAGTAACTCCAATCTTTACTGCTGTGATTGCGGTGCAAACTGTGCAAATACCTCCGCCCCTGTTAGATTCTTGGTTTCATTGGCAAAACAGTAATATTTGGGCTTTTCATCTATGAATATCTGACGATCGAAAACAAGACCTTCACAGCTATCGAATAGTCCAACGGGTATGAAATGCTGGTTATTTTGTTTGAATTTGTAAAATAGATGGCTACCACACTTCTTACAGAATGCACGCTCTGCCCATTCTGAAGATTGATAAACTTCGATATATTCTTCACCAGAGAAGCTAACATCATTTTCACAGTCAACTACTAACAAAGGTCCTCCACCCCAGTTGCGACACATACTACAATGACATGCTTCTACCCGATCGCTCATACGGGTTGTAGAAACGTTTACTACTCCGCACAGGCAGCTACCTTTTGCAATGTTCACATTAGACATATTGTTTCTCTGCTCCCAAAAATGCGCTTCAATTTGACATTCTTTTTTGTTTTATGCTGGAAGTCTCTGCACTATTGAGTTTAGAGGCTGATACAACTAATTTAGTCGCTTTTTGACGCTGATTTAAATCAACATTGATGTTACATCTCCAATTTAAAAATATGGAGTTTTGCGTCGATCGCGTGGACTGTAACTCAATGGATGGGCTTAGTACCTCAGCCCATCCTACCGTGCTTGAGTGCAAACGTCTTATTTCAGTTTGCAGCTTGCGGTAAGTTCTAGATTGTAGAAAGTCCCTGGTTTGGGATTAATTGAACGCAACTGCTGGACAAAAGCATTAAATGTTGCATTGCTGATCCCGAAGCCAGCTTCAGCACAAGCAGATAAACCTCCTTCGATGGGAATAGATCCAGCCCTGGGACTATATACAATGAATTTATCGACGGTACTAGTGCCGACAGCAGACCCGATAACCTGACGAACTGTTCGCAAAGCAGCATTATCTAAGGAACCACCAATACTGCCAATACTGATATTAACGGCACGACTTTCAGCCACAGCCGGCGCACTAATCGACAATATTGCCCCCACAATCATCAAACAGCTGAACTTCTTCATTTTCCTCTCCTTCAAAAAATTGAAAAACTAATAATTAGGTTTCGATATGGATAAAGTACATCAGAGACTTTACCATGTAAGGTTTTCAGACACTAGAGTGTGTGTAAACTACAAAATCTATGATTCTGAACTTTTGGGTATTACTTCAGCATTAGGTCTTTCCTTTTCTGAAAAATGTTAATCTCTTAAAAATTCTTGATAAAATCGCCTTTGTAGGTCCTAGCTGTCTAATTGGTGTTGGTTACAGGAAAGCTGAAAAAACATCTAGCAACAGCTATCCCAGCGTGAGACTGACTAACTCAATGTAGAACAGACCAGTGCTGTGGAGTCCTTGCCTGATTCGCAACTTCAGCCGCTTATATCCTTCAATAACAATATCAAGTAAACTTGGCAGTGAATTTAGATATCGCAACTAACTGCCATAAATCCTCTTTTCATAACCTATCCATTCTTTTTCTCGTAAAAGATACTTTTGAATTTTACCAGTACTAGTTTTTGGCAGAGTCGTAAATTCAATTGTCGTAGGGCATTTAAAAGCAGCAATTCGATCGCGGCAGAATTGGATTAATTCTTGTGCTGTAACTTGCGCGTTTTCTTTGAGGGTAACAAAAGCTTTTGGCACTTCACCACGCTTGGCATGAGGTACAGCAATGACTGCACATTCTAACACGGCTTCATGGCGGTAAAGACATTGTTCAACTTCAATACTAGAGACATTTTCTCCATTTGTAATGATGATATCTTTCATGCGATCGCGCACCTCAATATAACCGTCAGGGTGCATTACTGCTAAATCACCGCTATGAAACCATCCTCCGCTAAATACCCTTTCAGTTGCTTCTGGGTCATTATAATAGCCTGTCATCACCATATTTCCCCGCATCACCACTTCCCCCATTGTTTCACCGTCCGCCGGGACATCATGCATATTTCGATCTATAACTCGCAAACCATCTGCACCGATATAAGGTACGCCTTGGCGTGCTATAAGTTTTGCTTGTTTTTCAATATTTAAATTATTCCAATCTGATTGATATTCACAAACACTATATGGGCCATAAACTTCTGTTAAACCATAAACGTGAATAATTTTTGCGCCAATTTTAGTAAGTTTTTCAATTAATATTGGTGATGGTGGTGCGCCTGCTGTCGTGATAGTTAGAGGTTTTGCTAATAATTGCGGACAGTCTGGATGATTGAGGAGAGAAATTAAAATTACAGGTGCAGCATTTAAATGAGTTACCCCTTCTTGTTGAATTAACTTCCAGATATTACCAGGGTTAAACTTACGCAAACAAATATGAGTACCACCAATAGCAGTTACCGCCCAAGTAAAACACCAACCATTGCAGTGAAACATCGGCAGAGTCCATAAATAAACCGAGTTAGGTGTTAGTGTTGTTTCAATTATTTCTCCTAAAGAGTTAATATATGCTCCGCGATGAGAATACATTACACCTTTGGGTTTACCAGAAGTTCCACTAGTGTAATTAATAGAAATCGTATCCATTTCATCTGTAATTACCCAAGGCAAAGGAGTAGGATCGCCAGTTTGGATAAATGCTTCATAATCTTCTCCATTTATCGGTTCAAATCCTTGATTATCGCTGATATTGATTATATACTTAACAGTTTTGAGACTATTTTGAATAGGCCGAATTATATTTGCTAACTCTGTATCAATAAAAAGAAATTTAGCACCGCAATCATTTAAAATATAAGCAACTTCTTGGGAAGCCAAACGAGTATTAATAGATACGAGAATTCCACCTATTAAAGGCACAGCAAAATGGGCTTCTAACATGGGTGGAGTATTGAAACAAAAAAAAGCGACGCGATCGCCTTTTTCAAGTCCAGCATGATGCAGTGCTGAGGCTAGACAATTGATCCGCTCTGCAAATTCCCTGTAAGTGAAGCGTTTTTGATTATATATAATAGAAACTTTATGACTATAGACTTTAGCATTACGTTGAATAAAAGTTAGAGGTGTGAGAAAGCTGCGATCAACTGCTTCAGGGTTCATGGCTAATGCTAACAGTAATTATTTACTGCACGAGCATACCATACGGTCATAAACCACTACATGATTTTTACAGTACTTAGTTATTGCGATCGCATTCAATTAGACTAGACTCAGAGTCAGGCTCAGTCTACCTTGAGATTCCGGTTACTTGCAAATGGTACGCACTCAAGGTTTTTTCTCACAGAGATGCCAGTATCATTTTTACGTTCGTGACTGCATTTATTATGGGTTTGTTCCAGTGGTGACGATCGATTAAAAAATTTAAATTATACAATTAATATCCGGAAAACCAAGGTGAAGTTAGGAAAAATAGTGAAGATATGATTGTAAATTTCTTTGATTAAGTTAATATAAAAGGTTTTCACAATGGTTACTACTCCTGTACACTATTTGCAAATTCTGGGCAATCCAAAAATTGAAATTTCTCAAGATGAGTTGCGATCGCTTTTAGGAGAAATAGAAGTGCAACTGCATCGTAGCCGAGTTTATCGACGTGCTTTAGCGATTGTGCAGAAGTTAATAGGTTCAGAAACAGATCGAGCTCAAGATTTATTAAAAGCCGTAGGTAGAGAAGCGATCGGTTTAGCATTTCGACAATTTGCCCAACAAGATCAAAAAGTTGAAACAGCTACAGATACGAAGCAAGCCACGGAAACAGTCAATTCTTCATCAGAGATACAGCAGGAGTATTGCACTCAACAGGAGCAATCCTCTAAAAATGCAGCAGAAAACTCGCTGTGGAAAAAACCACTGCAATTGCTGAATCATCAGAGAATTTCTCAAGCAGAACTTGCCTTGCAAGCAGACCAACAACGTATGGTGTGCCTACGTCAAATCGGGCAACAACTCCAAAAAACCCGTCAGTCTAAAGGGCTTTATTTGGACCACATCCAGCTTTCCACTCATATCCGAACTGAACTGATAGATGCATTAGAAAACGGTAACTCGAAAGAATTGCCAGATGACATTTTTGTACGTGGATTTATACGACGTTATGGAGATGCTTTAGGACTTAATGGTGTTGCTTTAGCTGCTTCTTTGCCTGTACAAGCAGCTATACCAGTAACTCAGCCTCTTTCGTACCAATCTAAAAAAGGAATGGGATTGGAAATTCGTCCGACGCATTTATATGTAGGTTATACAGCTCTTCTTGCTGGTGCAATGGGAGGATTAGCTTTGATGTCCCAGCAACAAGCAAATACCAATATATCAACTGAGCAAGATAGCTCTTCTTCTGTTTTACAATCGTTAAAACAACAATCCCCTACTGTTAAACCGGGGATTAAATCTATTAATAATACTGGTGTGACTGTCGGATCTGATATTTCCCCACCAGAAGGATCGTATTAAGGAACTGTACCACAATCCAATTACATCTTAATGCCGTCCTCGCCACTCCATTCCAATCATGAGTGGTGAGTATAGTCTACGTAGGCAAAAAATATTGTGTAAAAGCTAAAAAACTGTAACTGGGAGTTAATTGATCTGACTTTTCACGGTATCTGAAAAACCTCTCTCTAAATCTCTCTCCTAAAAGGAGAGAGACTTTGAATTTTTCCCCTTCTTGCGTCGGAAAGGAAGTTAGGGGGTTAGGTTTTTGGTAGACTTTTCCACATAACGTGAAAAGTCAGGTTAATTGATATATTGGAACCTTTATGAAAGTCAGGTTAAAATCGCAAGCAAAGTGTAAATCTGAAGTGAAACTATGAAAACTGCTGAAAAATTAGCTGCCGGTTGGCTACTGACACTCGGATTCATGTTTGTAACTCTATCAGCAACAGCGGCACTAGAAAAATTCGCTACACCTAAAGCCATCCCAATACCGGCGGGTGAGTATGACTTTAACGCACCCAATGCCCCTTATGAAGATAATAATGCTGCTGTTGGTGGTCTAATTTTTGGTGTCCCTACCCTAACACTGGGCACGTGGTTAGCATTGGGATTGTACCGTCAAAGTCGGCAGGAGAAAAAGGCAATTAATCAACAAGTTAGCGATCGCCTGCAATCGATTTTTTATGAGATGCTACAAGAAAATCACGGGCGCGTAACTGTTTTAGGCTTTGCCATCCAGTCACAATTACCCGCAGCCCACGCCAGACAATATTTAGATGAAAAAGCTAAAGAATTCAATGCAAATTTTAAGGTAAACGAAGAAGGGGCTGTATCATATCATTTTGATGTCTAATTGTCATTAGTCCTTTGTCATTTGTTATTTACTAATGACCAATGACCAATGACGATCTTTAACTTACGGCTAGGTCTAATGACGCAGATTTTTTTGAGCGTAGCTGCCATTTTAGGCGGTTTGTCGGTTGCTGCTGGTGCTTTTGCTTCCCATGCCCTGCGGGAAAAGATTAGTGAGCGATCGCTAGAAATTTTTGAGACTGGCGCTCGTTACCAAATGTATCATGCTCTGGCACTTTTTCTAGTAGCAATACTAATTAGTCGTACTGAGTTGCCTCAACCCACACTCGTAGCTAGTGGATGGCTATTTATCATTGGCATTGCTATTTTCTCAGGTAGCTTGTACGCCCTTAGCTTAACCGGTATTAAATCCTTGGGAGCGATCGCACCACTAGGCGGCACAGCCTTTCTCGCAGGTTGGGGTGTTTTAGCTTTTGCTGCTTGGAATTTGAAATTGTAAAAAAGTTAGGAGTTAGGAGTTTTTAACTCTTAACTTCATTTTTTAGAGACTCATTTATCTTGTCTTTACAGTATATTTTCAACAAAAATATTTCCAAAAAGTAAAATTGGTCAATTGATAAATCATAATTTTAACAAGGTGCATACAAATAAATTAATCCCGTTACCTATAAATAACGCATAATTTTTAATTTCTAAATTTATTTTTTTTTAAAAGGCTAGTAGTGAGGAGTTCAAAGGTTATTATTTATAGCTCTTTGTTCTCAGGCGTATTAACAAATTATCCAAATCTGCATTAGCTGAAGGTGCTTCAGGTAATGAGCTAGATTGATATGCATCTTGTAACTCATTATGCAGACGTTCGTATTCTCTTTGATAAAAAGCTACATTAGCATCTGATAAAATAGACTTTTCTGTATCTGTTAATTTTTGGGAGATCAAATCAGAAACATAGGGTAAATTAAAAACCTCATTTAGCTTAACTAAATTAGACTCAACTACTCCTGTTTGCATCAGATAAATCCCAGTTAATAGAACTCGGTAAACATAAAGTAATGGTTTAATTCGATGTGTATGTTCTTTCTCAAAAAGTTTCCATTGTGTTGCGGCAAAACCAATATAATGGTAGCTATGATGACGGGTAATACAATTTTTAGCAATAATTTTCAATTCCTCATGCTCAGGTGAGGTTATTAATATTAAAGGAGAATACAATTGTTCCAACACATAACCATTCTTTTTAAGTAGCATCAAAAAGAATTTTTTGACATCATGAGTTACCAGATCAATTTCTAAAGATTCGCGAACTTCTGAAACTTCAATAGTTTCATTTCTAGTCTGTAATCCCACTACTTCTTGAACTGGTAAAATATGCACACCACGCAAGTCATAATCAGAATCTAGTGAGGGAAAGCCATATAAGTGGGAACCACTAATGATGGCGAATAAAAACGGGTAAGGCTGTTGCCTAATAATTGTGTTAAGAGAAGTTGGAATATTCATAATGTGCCGTTTACTTGCTTACCTCGGTTCGCCTATTTATTTAGAACATATTCTATATAAACCAGAACACTCACTCATCGTCCAGAGTTTCATTAGTGTGGGAGCAGACTGTGAGATTCAAATTGAGTAAATTTAGTGTGAAAGAGGCTATTTCTCCAGCTTCCGATGAATATCGCTCGAAAACTTTTGCGCTATTCCAGGATATGACGAAGCCACATTCTTTAGTCAACCTCATTCTGACACGATCTGCTATTTGCTGGTACTTGGGAGATATTGCTGATATCAAAATCTTTATCGCTGCGAGAACATAGTACTTAAGCACTTACTTGCTACTATTTTAATGAGAAAATGCTGAGAAATAGCTTGAAAGCTTGAGCTATATTGCTCAAACATGATTTTATTAACTATGGCTATGTGTTTCACTGATTGGAGTAAAGGTCTGCTATCAAAGTAACCTATTACGCCAAGCAAACGGAGGTTTCATGTCGATATCTAAAGCTGTTAACAGCAAGGTTACTTCTCAAAGCAGCGTTGAAAAACGCTTACAGATAGAGCGTTTGATAGGAGCGACTCAAATAGTTGCACCTAGTGCTGGGAGTGATGTAGTGAAGGGATTAACTCAAACACCTAAATCTTTACCCCCTTGTTACTTTTATGATGACCGTGGTTCCGATCTGTTTGAGCAAATCTGTGATTTACCAGAATATTATCTTACACGCACAGAAACAACGATTTTACAACAGTATGCTGGTGAAATTGCCAAGATAACTGGCGTTTGTGAATTGGTAGAACTTGGCAGTGGTAGTTCTAGTAAAACCCGCATTTTACTAGATGCCTATCAGCAACTAGGCTATCCTCTGCATTACCTACCAATTGATGTGAGTGCAGGTATGTTGGAAAATAGTGCCAAGCAGTTATTGGGAGATTATCCTTTACTCCAAGTTTATGCACTAGCGGGAACCTATGAATTAGCCCTTGCAAAACTCCTACCGACGCAATTACCCAGTCGGATGATTTGTTTTATTGGTAGCAGCTTAGGTAATCTTACCACCGATGAGTGTGATGTGTTTTTCTCTCAAATTACCAATGCTCTACAAGTAGGTGAGTATTTTTTATTGGGGATAGATTTACGAAAGCCAAAAGAGATTTTGGAACCAGCTTATAACGACAGCCAGGGAGTAACAGCTGCATTTAACCTCAATATGCTAGAACATTTAAATCAACGGTTTGAGGGTAACTTTGACACCACCCAGTTTGAACACCGAGCATTTTACAATGAAAGCGAGCATCAAATAGAAATGCATTTACGCAGCTTGCGATCGCAAATTGTAGAATTACGCGCTCTTAATCTTAAGGTTAATTTTGCACAAGGTGAGACTATCCTCACCGAAATTTCCCGCAAATTTGACCTTGATCTTATCAAAGAGCAACTAACTGCACAAGGTTTACTACCTCTTCATGTGTGGAGAGATCCAAATCAATGGTTTGGCTTAATCCTCTGTCAGCTGCAAGCATAAAGCAAATCAGAGTATGCCTCATATATATAGTGGTTCTCAGTGAGTCCAATATATAGCTAACAAAAACAGCCCTTCCCTACAAGCATTAGAGAGTAACAATTCAAAGCCTCTCTCCTTTAAGGAGAGAGGTCAAAATATATGAATGCAAATTTTAATCGACCCAAGCAAGTAAACTAAATGTTTAATCGCTAATTATTGCTGCATCGAAGGTGTAGGAAAAATTCTGCTGAATATAGGAACCCGTGGACGAGGTTTATTTGCTGTTATATTGGTATTAGTAGCAGAAGAGTTATTAGTTACCTCAGAAAGAAGAGATGGTTTGCTATTAGTAGAATTGGTAAAATCACTTAATTGGGTAGCCGAAGGTGAACTTGAAGATATGGAAGTAACATTCTTAAGATTTTGATTGTTGGTTTTTACCGGAGTTTGAGCTTGAGATGGAGTAACAAGGAAAGTTGAACTTGTTCCTAATACCAGTACGAGCAAATGAGAAATATATTGTTGCATAGGGATTGAGATTGATTATATGCGTTGAGAAGTATTCAAAGCTTAAAGAAGTTGTGTTTGTTCTCAGTTAGAAATAAAACTGCAATTTTTCCATAGAGTCATAACGCTGTTGTCCAATAAACTTGAACACAGCGATTTCAAATGAACAGACTATTAATGCTTAGTACATTAATTCGCTAACAACAATCTACTTTTCTCAATCAATAGGAAGCTCAACTCTCTTTTATAAAAGAAAGAGAGCAGTTATTTTAAGACTACTGAATCTGTCTGAAAAAAGTTAGCAAATAGATACACCTGGAATAATTGACGTTTTTTAATCAACTAAGCCAGCACAACTTTTAATATTGTATTTATATTTAACTTTTTAATAAAAGAGGAATGTTACTGAATTTTAAAAAAAAACTGATTTATCTAAAATCAACTCTCACTCGCATATTTAACTAACTAAAGCAAAAAGTATATGAATTTTTAATAAAACTAAGTTTGATAAAGTAGTTTTCAGAACGCTTTGCTGCAATTAAAACAGAAATATAAATAACATCATTAGGAAGATTAAGGGATGCCTACGTAAGAGGAAAGGGGGCAAGAATTAGGGAAATTACAGCATCTTGCTTCCCTTCTCCTTGCTCCCCTATCTCTCTAATCTGAATTATTATCAAAAAGCTTTACAGCTTGGTGCCACACTCAGCGCAAAAATTGTGAGTGGGAGCGTTTTTGGCATTGCAATGACTACAATACACTGGCTCGGCTGCCGCTTTCGGTGGTTGCTTCTGTAAGCCGACCATTTGAGCGTTGCTTTTACCAGGAGCTACCATTGGATAGCAGTTTTCGTCTCTGGTGACGTGGACATTTAAGATTACTGGCCCTTTGTGTGCCAGCATTTCGGCGATCGCATCTTTTAATTGACTGCGATCGCTAATTACCATGCCCTTGATGCCATAAGCTTTTGCCAATAACTCTACGTCTGGCATCCCTATTTCCATGTCGGAGCATGAGTAGCGTTCACCATAGAAAGCTTGCTGCCACTGGCGCACCATCCCTTGCCAGCCGTTGTTGATAATTATTGTCTTGACATTTATGCCATACTGTGCAGCCGTTCCTAGTTCCTGCAAACACATTTGGAAACTAGCATCACCGCTAATACAGATGACTTCTTCATCAGGAAACGCCACTTTCGCGCCAATTGCCGCAGGTAAGCCAAAACCCATAGTTCCCAAACCAGCGCTAGAAATCCAACGCCTTGGGCCATTCTTCAGGAATTGTGCTGCCCACATTTGATGTTGTCCGACATCTGTGGTGTAGAAAGCTTGGGGTGCTTGGTTATTGACTTCTACAATTACTTCTTGGGGTGAAATGCTGTCGGGATGCTGCGGCACTACCAGAGGATACTCATCGCGCCAACGGTTAACTAGATTTAGCCACTCTTGGTTTTGATTTGGTGTAGCCTTAATCCCTGCTTCTTTGCAGCGACGCAACAAGTCTATCAACACATTCCGTACATCGCCGACGATGGGCACTTCGGGAATACGGTTTTTGCCGACTTCTGCGGGATCGATGTCGATATGAATTACTTTGGCGCGGGAAGCGAATTCGTCTAACTTACCTGTAACGCGATCGTCAAATCTAGCGCCGACGCAAATCAGCAAGTCACAATCACTAACAGCGAAGTTAGCGTAAGCAGTGCCGTGCATTCCCAACATTCCCAAAGCGAGGGGATGATGTTCGTCAAAGGCACCGATCCCCATTAAGGTTGTGGTGACAGGGATATCGAATAATTCAGCTAGTTGTTTGATTTCTTCATGGGCACCAGCTGCGATCGCACCACCACCCACATACAATAGCGGACGGCGACTTTCAGTAATCAACTGAATCGCGGCATGAATTTGTCGCGGATTTCCCTTCACCGTGGGACGATAACCGCGTAACTTGACTGAACCTGGTTTTACAGGTACATAGTCAAATTCTTCTAAAGCGACATCTTTGGGGACATCAATTAAAACTGGCCCCGGACGCCCAGTGCTAGCGATGTGGAATGCTTCGGCGACAATTCGCGCCATATCTTTGGGATCGCGCACCACATAGGAGTGCTTGACGATTGGGAGGGTAATCCCGTAAATATCAGTTTCCTGAAACGCATCTGTACCAATCGACGGACGTGCTACCTGTCCCGTGACTACAATCATCGGGATTGAATCCATGTAGGCGGTGGCGATGCCTGTCACCAAGTTAGTTGCTCCTGGGCCAGAAGTACCAAAGCATACTCCTACTTTGCCTGTAGCACGGGCATAACCATCAGCAGCGTGGGCTGCGCCTTGCTCGTGTCTCACGAGAATGTGCTTCATAGCACCAGTTGCTTCCACCTTATATAGGTCATCGTAAATTGGGAGAATTGCCCCACCAGGATAACCAAAAATATAATCAACGCCGTGGCGATGAAGGCTGTCAAGCAGAGCAAAACCGCCAGATGCACGTTTGGGCACGACTGGCGGACTAGAAGCACGAGACTGTTTGTGATTCTCGATTTGTGGGAGACTAATTGGGGAAAGCGATCGCACGGTCAAACCTCAGACTATAGCTAAAGTTAATGCTGAATTCTGTAGTTAAGATTTCATTTTAATGGAAAAGTCCAATTAAATTCTGAGAATTTTATATATTAGATATAAAGCTAGATTATTAGCCTACATTAATTAAATTACGTCTTGCAAGACATTGCGGGTATTTTTCCAAGCCCAAACACCGACAACCACGACAACAATACTGATTCCTACTAGTACAAATCGCAAGCCCAGAGCATCAGTTAATGGCCCAGTAATCGCCAGAGGTAATGCCAGAGCAATGTTGACGGCATGATTTTGAAAGCCAAATACTTTACCGTGCATGGTCGGTGGTGTTTGCTGTTGAATTAAAGTTTGCATGGGGACACCAATTAAAGCAGCACCTATACCCAAAAATGCACAGAGTCCTAGCGCCAGCAACAAGTTGTGCGTAAAAGTGAACACTCCTAAAACTAGTGCCATCATCAAAAATCCAATTAAAGGTAGAGGCTTGCGATGCAATTTATCACCCCAGTGACCTAAAATTGCCGCACCAAAGACCATACCTACGCCTGCTGCTGCCAAGAAAAAGCCAAACTGTTTTTCTTTTAGACCAAACTCCTCGGCTAATCGAATCGTCAGCACTGTTAAGGCTGCAAACACACAATATAAAGTTGTCAGTTGCAGCATAGCGTTCAAGATCAAAGGGTTTTTCTTAAGATAGCGGAGGCTCTCTGTGAATTCAGCCCAAAGGTGATTTGATGCCCGATGTTCCCGGTGAGGTTTGTCTTCTTTAAACTTAATTGGCTGCATAATTGCAGCCGATAATATGTATAATCCACCAACTACAAGCTCTTGACCGTATTCTTCTCCCATCCAGCTTTTCGCCAAACTCAAAATCGGCTCTCCAATGGCAAAACCAACAATTAAAGCTCCCATCATCGTGCTGCTAAACAGCGCATTAGCTGCCAACAAATTTTCTCGCTTCACTAACAAGGGAATTGCTGCTTGCTCGGCTGGTGCAAAAAACTGCGTCACCGTGGAAATAGCAAAAGTCAGGATTAACAAAATCAGGAATTGTCGTGGTAACAAGGGAAGACACAGCGTTAATATTCCTCGCACGACATCTGAGCCGACCATAATCAGCTTTTTTGGCAAACGGTCAACAAAGATGCCACCAGCAGAGCCGAACAAAATTGCTGGGATTGTAAAGGACAGCATCAAGGTTGAGTACATTGAGTTTTGTGCCAACCCAGGAAGCGGTGGGTAGTTCTCCAGCAGAGCAATCAGCAAAACGAAGAAGACCTTATCTGCTAATTGGGACAGAAGTTGCCCAATCCACAGAAGCATAAAACCACGGTTTTTTAGCAGTGCGCTAAACCCGTTATTAACAGCAGCCGGTTCAGTTGGAAACATTAGATACTTTGGGTAGATGGGGTATGGGGTATGGGGCATGGGGCATGGGGCATGGGGCAGAGGGTAGAATAAACGCTAACTCCTCACTCCTAACTCCTAACTCCTCACTTTTAACTCCTGTTTACTTACTTCATTGTCCGGATTAATTTGCTTCATAGTGCTTTAACAGCATAAGCAAAAATTCACTTGCTGTCAGACGACCTTTGGGTGGAATAATCTCGATGGATGAATCTACCCACCAGCCTTGTACAGTTTGGGGAGATTTCCAGATGGACAAATGATCGACTGCTGGTTCTGCATAAAAGTTATTTTGCCCACTACCAAGTAAATATGAACTCCAATGAGTGAAATAATCATGACTTATCCGATGAATCGGGAAATTTCCCTGTAGTGGTACTCCCCATCCATCTATAGCAATAAACGTTTTCACACGACC
Organism: Nostoc sp. DedSLP03; assembly: GCF_034530815.1. NCBI lineage: Bacteria > Bacillati > Cyanobacteriota > Cyanophyceae > Nostocales > Nostocaceae > Nostoc > Nostoc sp. DedSLP03. The sequence continues at coordinate 51,777 of NZ_JAVRCK010000008.1, read as the reverse complement.
ACCCAAGAGTTGCCACAAATGTGCTGCCCCTATTGCCCCAACTACGCCAGCACTAAAGCTAATGAATATGATTGGTGATTTTAATGAGTTAGTCAAGCAATCGCGCAAAAACTGCAAAATGTGCAATGGTGATAAAACCAAAACATCTTTACCCGGATAAACCAGTATATTTGTGGGGTTGTGTGCGATCGCGCCATTAGAAACCATATCTAATAATTCGATTTTAAAGCTTTCAGTTAAATCTGGCTCATGAATTCCAGGGCAAATAATTATACTCATCTGTCTATTCTGATTGGACGTTGGAAGATAAATTTTTGTGCATACACGGTCTGATGTATATAGTACTAGCAGCTTTTAGTATTAATAACTTAAATCTGCTATGTGGCAATCCTAAATCATTCGTGAAAAGTTAGATTCCCAACTTCTCAAAAAAGTATGGCATCTAGACAACACTAATTTTAATAAAATAAATATCTCCTTATTTTTACTGAGCAAATATAGCTGCTTCACATATTTTTTAGAGAAAATACTATTCTAAGATAATCTTAAATTAAGTTATAAATAATATTAAAATAACTATATCAATTAAATGTTGACTGCTGTAATTATTTTTATAATTCTATCGTTGATTATATTTATTGCTTTATACAATAGCTTGATTTATAAAAAGAATCAAGTTGATAATGCATTTTCTGGTGTTGATGTAATTCTGCAAAAAAGAAGTGATTTGATCCCTAGACTTGTTACTTTAGCTCAAATATATATGCAATTTGAGCAAAAAACATTGATAGAAATTAGCAGGCTCAGAAGTACTATCACTTCAAAAAACTTAAGCAATAATAGCCGAGTTGCCGTAGAAGACCAAATTTCGAGAATGTTAAACAAAATTATCGTAGCAGTAGAAGCATATCCCGAATTAAAAGCAAACGATCATTTTATCCAACTACAATATTCGTTGAGTGAAGTAGAAGAACAACTTTCCGCCGCTAGAAGATTTTATAACTCTGCCGTAACTGAATATAATAATGCTGTAGAAATGTTTCCGACAAACATTATAGCTTGGTGGATGAAATATCAATTAAAATTGCAGTTTCGAGCTAATTTACAAGCAAAAAGTAACGTAATTATTGAAATAAATCATAAATAAATTTAAAAATCATGTCAAAATCAAATTCTGCACAAAATCACCAATTATTACACGGAATAAGTAAACTATTAGAATATAAAAAGTACAACTTAGCACTTCAGGAATTGGAAAACTTTTTTCAAAAAAATACAGAATCCAATACAAAAGAATATTTATATGCACAAGTATTGCTCTTAGACGCCTACCTCTATAATGGACACTTTGATAAAGCAATTAACTTATGCCAAGAATTGAGCAATAGTAAACATCAAACAACTCAGATATTAGCACAGTACTATCTTGCCGAAATATTTCCAGAAGCTAAATCTACAGAACAAAAATCATTACTAAATTCACCTAAAAGTTCACTTACTCCTGCACAAGCGACTGAACTTTTAAACACTGGATATGAAGCTATTACGAAAAAATGCTATCCAGAAGCAATTCAAGCACTAATTTATTTTTTTCAAGCTGCTTCTCCAGATACAAAAGAATATTTAAAAGCACATAAGTTGCTGATAAAAGCATATCAAGGGAATGGGCAAATTAATCATGCGATCGCTCTTTGTCAGCAACTCCTGATTAATGAACACGAACCAACAAGAAAATGGGCAAGGCAACTTTTATTTACAGACTTATTTACAGATAATATTATTGATATTGATGTGTCTGCGACTCTACTAAACCCCACCGAATCACAAGTTAAGTTACAACCACCAAGCGAAAACTTGCCAGAAGAACCCGAACCAGCTATTGAAAAATTTACACCAAAAACATTAAAGGAATTCAAAGTATTTTGTCAGGAAAATCTCTTGAGTGAATTAAAAGTATTTGAATCTCGGAGAAAACAAGTTTTATTATCTATTGTTATTGCTCATTTACTTTTTTTATCTTTGGGAATTGCACTACTCATATTTTTCCCAGTTATCTCTTCTAATATCGAGGTTTCTAATGGAAATACTTTGTTTTTTCAAATTGGGTTTTTGAAAATATTAATACCATTTACTTTTATTATTTTATTCTTTAATTATTTAGTAGTTGTTATGTTAATTACTTGGTTTTGGATCTTGTTTTATACTAGTGCATTTGAAACATTCTCTACAGGCTTTCAATCAAAAATAAAAACAATAATATTTACTTTTATAAATCAAAATAAAAACCTAAAATATGTAACTTTTTCTTCACAAAAACAGGCAAAAAATAGTCTACATTCTTTTCAGCATAGTCAACTATTTAAAGGACTTATCATACCGAACAAAATTGTACAAGATGATTATATTTATGGCAAAGTCAATGGTGTTGATATCTGCTTATCGAATATTTGTGCGGAATTAGAACTAAAGCATTCTTGGACAAATACTTTAGATATTACATTTTTGATGAGTTTAAAAAAGGAAAAAATAATTAATCATGAGTCTCCCATACAATTTATAATTTCAATTATCCGTATTTTTTACTTTTTTACTTTTTTCTTACCGTTTACATTTTATATTTGTTTTTTAATTTTTCGACTAATTAAATTAGTTCCATATATATTTAATAATATTTTACGCGGCAAGGCTGTAGAATATAAAAAAATCGAAGCTGAAATTTTTAGAAATGAAGTCACTCGTACAAGTTTAATATTTAAAGGATTATTCTTTAAAGCTAAATTTAACAAAAATCTGCGGACTGTTACAATTGTTCAACCAAAAGCTATCAACGCTAATATTCATGCTCTCAATCATGCTAAGAAACAGGTAATTAAATTAGAAGACCCAGAATTTGCTAAACTCTTCACTGTTTATGGTGATGACCAAATAGAAGCACGCTATGTCTTATCTACTAATTTAATGGATAAAATAGTTACCTTTCGCAAGAAAACCAATAGAAATATTTATATTTCCTTTGTAGATGACATGATATACATAGCTATTGAAGAAGCAGTAGAAAATAATATAATTGACCCTAATTTATATAAAAGTGTATTAAGCTTTGCTCCTTTAAGAGAATATTTTGAAACTCTCAACTTGATGTTGGGCATTGTTGAAGATTTAAATCTTGATAGACATATTTGAGACAAAGCTGCACCATATTAATTTCACTGAGCAGCTTTTCAGCATCTTCATAGCTTTCGTTATTCCAGCGATATAGCTATTTTCAATTGAATGAGGTACGCAGATAGACCTAACCCCCTTCCCGACGCGGGAAGGGGGAAGTAATTTAAAGCCTCTCTCCTTTTAGGAGAGAGGTTTGGAGAGAGGTCAAAAGTACAGTTTTGATTCAATTTCCCATACCCAATGCCGTACAAAAGTCTTACTTTTGATGTATTATTTGAATTTTATCACCTATCCTATCCCCCTGGATGGGATAATAAGTTACAAGTAGGGAAAATGTGCAAACTGTTCCCTAACGTTATATTTCTCTGCACTCTGGTTATATTGAGGAATTAATTGTGGTTGCCACGCCGGAAAAAGTACAACACACCCACGAGCATCTATCAGGTAAAGACCGTGTAGCCGTATTGCTTATGGGCTACGGCGAAGTCGAAAGCTACGAAGATTTCGCCAACTATAACGAACAGGCTTTAAATCTACTGACAGCAAAATTCGCACCAGTACCAACCTGGATTTATCCGCCTCTGGCAAAGCTTTTGGCTCTATTTGACCGCCATGAGTGGGGACACACACACCACGATTTTATTTCCCCACACAATGCCATCTTTGAACAGCAACGGGCTGGAATTGAGAAGAATTTACAAGAAAAATGGGGCGATAAGGTTCAAGTTTTCAAGGCTTTCAACTTCTGCGCTCCTTTTCTACCCAATCAAGTCTTGGCAGAAATCAAAAACCAAGGCTTCGAGAAGCTGCTGATTTACCCACTGCTGGTTGTTGATTCTATCTTTACTAGTGGGATTGCGATCGAGCAAGTTAACAATGCTCTGGTTGAGTTGACTGATGGTGAGGAACACTGGGTTAAAGCACAGCGCTACATTCCTTCTTTCTTCAACGAACCAGCTTACATCGATTTAATGGCTCATCTGGTTGAAGAGAAAATTGCTGAGTTAGCTGGAGCTTATTTACCTTCTCAAATCGGTATTGTGTTAATGAATCACGGCTGTCCCCATAAAGCTAAAGGCTTTACCTCTGGGATTGCCGAAAGTGAAGCAATGTACGACTTGGTTCGGGATAAATTGATTAACCGCTATCCGTTAATCTCGGTGGGTTGGCTCAATCATGACACACCCCTAATTGATTGGACGCAGCCAAATGCTGAGCAAGCTGCAAATAACCTGATTCAATTGGGTGCGAAAGTAGTGATATTTATGCCAATTGGCTTTGCTACAGAAAACCACGAAACTCTATTGGATGTACACCATATCATCCATGCTTTAGAGAAACAGCATCCTGGTACGAACTACGTGCAAATGGCTTGCGTCAACGATCGCCCAGAATTTTTGGCAATGGCGGCGCAATGGGCTGATGCTCATATAGCAAAGTTGTTGTCAGAGCAACCTTTAGCAGTTAATTCCCAACTAGCTGGCGATCTCCATCATCACCATCATCATCATTAAGTTTTGAGTTTACGAGGGTGGGCAAAGCTAGACCCACCCTAAAATTAATTTACGCCCCGCAGCTTGCGAGTGTTATCAACTAAACTCTGAGCAAATTGATCGAATCTTTGAGAGAGCTTCTCATCTACGAGTTTGCCTTCAGGACTGAAAGCACCCCAAGCTTGTCCGATCGCAATTTGTTCGGGAATCACCCAACCGTGAACCCAACGGATAATTAGCCGTAGGTCATTTAGAGCGTTGCTATTAGACTGACCACCCAAGACACTAATCAATCCCGTCACTTTATCAGACAGTTGGTCAAAACTCATCAAATCTAAGGCATTTTTCAGGACACCACTAACGCCACCATGATACTCAGGTGTCGCTAAAATTAACCCATCAGCCTGACTAACTGTTTCTTGCAACCTTTGAACATCTGGATACTCTGGATACTCCTTTGCGCCAGTGCAAAATGGTAGCTGCAACTGCCGTAAATCAAGAATTTCTACTTCTGCGCCTACAGCTTCAACCCTTTGCGCTGCGACTTCTAAAGCAAGCTGGGTATAAGAGTTAGGTCTTAAACTACCACCAATGCCAATAATTTTCACCATAATTAACCCACAAACTATTAACTAGCTACTATCGTCAGATTTCTTAAAAAACGGAATCGTTATGACTATGTTTATCTTAGCGATTTGTGCCGAAATGTGTCAAATTAATATCTACTGGAGATTGAAGAAGCAGGGGAGCAGGGGAGAAGTAGGAGGAAGTTTTCCCCTATCTGCGCACCTTTGCCTCTTGTACCCAATGTCTAGTCTTAACAACTGCATAAATCTAGATAGCGATCGCTCAACTTTATGTAATAGCCTGAAGAAACTTGGGAATGCTTTTATGTGGAAGTTAGACTAGATAAGAAAAGTGTAATTTCCAGTTATTACAATTTTTGATAGAAGAATAGGCATAAAACCAGCGCTTAACTTGTGCCAGCAGACAAAGGGTAATTATTATGACAAATTCGGGAAAAAAAGCATTGATAAAAAGGCAGTCCTCAAAGCGCGTTGCTTGGGTTAGTGCAATTGCTGCTAGTTTGATTATGTTGCCAGGAATTTTCGGAAGTACTCCTGTCATGGCACAAAAAGCAGAAACCACCTCGCTAAATTATGGTGATTTGATCAAGAAAGTGAAGGCGGGAGAAGTCGAGAAAGTAGAGCTTGACGAAACCGAACAGCTAGCAAAGGTTTATCTCAAGGGGCAAAAAGATAATACACCACCCCAACAAGTGAGACTTTTGGCGCAAAACACAGAGTTAGTCAACATTCTCAAAGATAAAAATGTGGATTTTGGCGAAGTTTCCTCTGCTAACAGTCGAGCTGCTGTTGGACTGTTGATCAACTTGATGTGGATTTTGCCACTGGTGGCTTTAATGCTATTGTTCCTCCGGCGCTCTACTAATGCTTCTAGCCAAGCGATGAATTTCGGCAAATCCAAAGCTCGCTTCCAAATGGAGGCAAAAACTGGAGTTAAATTTGAAGATGTCGCCGGGGTTGAAGAAGCAAAAGAAGAACTCGAAGAAGTTGTGACTTTTCTGAAACAGCCAGAAAGATTTACTGCTGTGGGCGCACGGATTCCCAAAGGAGTGCTTTTAATTGGCCCTCCTGGTACTGGTAAAACTTTACTAGCAAAAGCGATCGCAGGTGAAGCCGGTGTGCCATTCTTCAGTATTTCCGGTTCAGAATTTGTGGAAATGTTTGTAGGTGTGGGTGCATCTCGCGTGCGCGACCTTTTCAAGAAAGCCAAAGATAATGCCCCTTGTCTAATATTTATCGATGAAATTGACGCAGTAGGCAGACAACGGGGTGCTGGGATCGGTGGTGGTAACGACGAGCGCGAACAAACCCTCAACCAACTGCTCACCGAAATGGATGGTTTTGAAGGTAACACAGGTATTATTATTATTGCTGCCACAAACCGCCCAGATGTTTTAGATACAGCATTACTCAGACCGGGACGCTTTGACAGACAAGTGATGGTCGATCCACCCGATCTCAAAGGGCGACTAGAAATTTTGCAAGTCCACGCGCGGAATAAGAAAATCGATCCTAGCGTATCATTAGAAGCGATCGCTCGCCGCACTCCTGGTTTTACTGGCGCAGATTTAGCTAACTTACTCAACGAAGCCGCCATTCTCACCGCTAGAAGACGTAAAGAAGCCGTCACTCTTTTAGAAATTGATGCTGCTGTAGACCGAGTTGTTGCAGGTATGGAAGGTACCGCCTTAGTAGACAGCAAGAGCAAGCGCTTGATTGCCTATCATGAAGTTGGACACGCTTTAGTAGGCACATTGCTCAAAGACCACGATCCTGTGCAGAAAGTTACATTGATTCCACGGGGACAAGCACTGGGATTAACTTGGTTTACTCCTAACGAAGAACAGGGGTTAATTTCCCGTTCCCAACTCAAATCGAGGATTACTGCTACTTTGGGTGGTCGCGCCGCCGAGGAAATTGTTTTTGGGAAGCCAGAAGTGACCACAGGTGCAAGTAATGACTTGCAACACGTAACAGGAATGGCGCGGCAGATGGTGACACGCTTCGGGATGTCAGAATTAGGCCCATTGTCACTAGAAAATCAGAGTGGAGAGGTATTTCTAGGACGCGACTGGATGAATAAATCAGACTATTCTGAAGAAATTGCTGCCAAAATTGATTCACAAGTGCGCGAAATTGTTAGCAATTCCTACATTAAGGCCAAGGAACTTTTGCAAGAAAACCGCGTAGTTTTAGAGCGTTTAGTAGATTTGCTAGCAGAACAGGAAACAATTGAAGGTGATGTATTCCGCAAAATTGTTACCGATCATGTTCAGGTAGCTGATGAACAACTGGCTGTACCTCATTAAAAATATGAGTGGGGAATAATGTAGAGACGTAACACTGCTACCTCTCTACAAGGGTTCTGGATAACGCATCTTTAATTTCACTCCTATGTCTATTAAGGAATAGGCAAAAGCTAATAGTCCATCAACTTCAGGCTACTGAAAATCCAAAGGTTAAGATTCCCAACTTCTAAAAAAAGTTGGGAATTTTGTTGTAAAAAAATTACAATACTACTTCAGCGTTCCGAGAAAGTAGCACATTTAACAATTCAAAATTCAAAATTCAAAATTCAAAATTCAAAATATTTTTAGTTGGGGATTTAAACCCAGACTCAAAATATGCTACGTGTATGGTTGGGGTCTTAAACCCTTGAATGTGCAATAAAGTCTTGTCACTGTAAAGCTTAGGCTATTGTATTATATATACCCAAATAATGTATTACAAGTTAACATAAACATGATGAAATATAGATTTTGGGCAAGTTATCTGCTTGCTGCTTTAGCATTTCTCCCCTTCGAGTCTGTAAGCACTACTCAAGTTTTGGCAACATCAGTTTACCAACTGGCACAAGCAAAATCTGCTTACACTCAATATATGCAGCTTGGTTATAATGAAACCAAACGAAGAAATTATAGAAAAGCTTTATTGAATTTTCAGCAAGCAGAACGGCTACGTCCTGGAGATAGATATGCTACTGCTGCAATTAGAAATGTTACAGGTTATATTCAACGCGGTAACAGTAGAAATCGGATCGCCTTTGTCCCAGGTAGACCTGGTAGGGTAAGGTCGGCAGGAACACGGGGAAGTTGCTTTCAAACTGGACAATATCTTATTCCCTTGACACCAACAGATAAGGAAGCTCAACGAACCACAGCAGAACGTCCGACATTCTTTTTCTACATTCCTCAAACCTCGACAACAGTGCAAGCACTAGAATTTGTTTTGCGGGATGGTGATAGCATTGACCCATTATATAAAGGAACTTTCAAACCTGTTGGGCAGAATGGTATTGTTAGCGTAAATGTACCTGTCGATCGGCCATCTCTACAAATCGGCAAAGAATATAATTGGACTTTTTCGATGATTTGTGATATGAATAACCGCGATAAAGATTCTTATGTAGAAGGTACAATTGTGCGATCGCAAGATGAAAACCTATCTCTTCAGCTAAACCAACCAAACACAGACTTAGATCGGGCAGTTTTATTTGCCACAGCCGGATTTTGGGAAGATGCTCTGAGAACTTTAGCTAATTTGCGCCGCCAGCGTCCTAACGATCCCGAAGTTCAGAAATATTGGGAAGATTTGTTGAATTCAGTAGACATAAAAGATGTTGTAAACAAGCCTTTATTGCCCTGTTGTACTGCTCAGAAATAAATTAATAATTACTTAAAAACCCGGTTTTCATAGAGAAGTTGGGTTTTTTACTCTTTAATTTAAGATTAAGCGATCGCAAATACTTATGGCGTGGACGGTATCAATTTTCGCTAATTACTGCTGTAAGTAAAGCTGTAGAGAGAACAGGAAGTGCGATCGCTAGGCTGCTTTTTTGGGTGAGATTGTCGCAGGTTACAATAACAAATAACTACAATTGATAAATTTTTCTGATAGTGATTTAGCGATAGCAATCGCAAAAGCTTCAATGAGTGCTTTCAGTAAAGGTGTTATACTACTGATTGCTAATCTTGTTGAGCGACTATATCTTCTGAAAGATATAAACATAATATGCAGATGCAGGGTACATCAAATAATAAGCAAAAAATTTTGCTTGAAGAGGCACTTAAAACTGCGCTTAACAAAGGTGATATAAGCGTTTTAAAACAATTGATTCAGAATGGAATTAACATCAATATCCGACTTGATGACGAGCAGACTTCTCTCATGGAAGCAGTACGTGCAGGAGATATTAATATTGTTCGTATCCTTGTTGAAGCTGGAGCAGATGTTAACGCTCAAGATAACAGTGGACTTTCGGCTTTATGGAAAGCTGCTCACTGGGGACTAGAGGAAATTTTTGATTATCTTACACCTCTAACTTCCCTAGACTTAAGGCAGGAAGCTCAAGAGATACTGCCTAAAGGTTTGGTATATCGTCAAAGAGCAGATGATAATTTTACAGAAGATTTCATAGCATCAGCTGCAATCGGAGATAGCAATGCAGTTGAAGCTGCCATCAGGGAAGGAGTAAATGTCAACGCTATTAGTAGTAATGAAACTCCAGCCCTTGTAGCATCAGCTTTCTGGGGTCATATACCTGTAGTTAAGTTATTGCTGAAGCATGGAGCTAATGTAAACTGCAAAAAAGAAGATGAGCAAAAAACTCCATTAATTGCAGCAGCGGAGGGAACGAGCCTTGCACGATATGCAAAATTTACCTTGGTTACAACAGATGAAAATCAGATTACTGTAATTAAACTTTTACTTGAAGTGGGTGCAGATGTTAATGCAAAAACAAATGAAGGTAGAAATGCACTCATGGTAGCTGCTAATGTTGGTAGTATAAACGCTGTTCAATCATTAATTGAAGGTGGCGCAAATATTGATGCCAAGGATAACAGGGGAGATACAGCTTTAAGTTTTGCAAAACTAGCAGGACATACAGATATTGTTCAACTTCTGCTAATAGCAGGAGCAAAAGAAGGTTGAAATATCAACATAGAACATAGAGAACGCAGTTGCTATGATCAAACGCCTACTTGTAGTAGAGTCTCCAGGAAAAGTCAAAAAACTCAGTCAAATTCTGGGTGCAGATTGGAAAGTTCTCGCAAGTTGTGGTCATATCCGAGAACTCAGCAATGAAGGAGACGATTCCTTGGGCTTCGTCATGGATGGCAATAATGTCCGATGCAACTACATCCCGCGTGACCAACGAGCGAAAGAAACAATCCAGAAGCTCAAGTCTGCGGTGAAGCAGGTTGATGAAGTTGTCTTAGCAACTGACCCAGACCGGGAAGGCGAAACAATCGCTTGGCATCTCAAAGAAACGCTGGGTTTAAGGGAACCAAAACGAGTAATTTATACTGAGATTACAGCATCAGCGGTACAGAGTGCGATCGCTAATCCCAGAAAGCTAGACCAAAATTTAATCGGTGCTGGGTTGTGCCGAGATTGCCTAGATAAGTTGGTAGGTTATAAAGGTAGTCCTTTAGTTTGGGCATTGAATAACGGTGCTAAGAGTGTTGGCAGAGTCCAAAGCGCCACATTGCACCTGATTTGTCAGCGAGAAAACGAAATCTTGACTTTTGTCCCCCAAGATTACTGGAGTGTCTGGGTAGATTATGCGGAAGGATTTCGGGCTTTTTACAAAGGTACGGTCGATTCTGCAAAAGATGCAGCAGAACAAGAAACTGAAACTCATGATGATGCGAAAGTGGGTAATAGTCCAGAAACACCAGAATCCAAACGTGTTCTTTCCGAAGCAGAGGCGACACGTTTAGTAGAAGAAGCACAGCGACATCCTCATCAGGTGATTCATTTTGAAGGAAAAATCGTTAACCGCCAGCCACCTCCACCTTTTACAACTTCCAGCCTTCAGCAAGCAGCCGGTTCAAAGCTGAGGTTTGCTCCTGATAAAACTATGGTTGTTGCCCAAAAGCTGTATGAAGCAGGGCTGATCACATATATGCGAACAGACTCAGTAATGCTGAGTCCAGAATTTTGTGCCAGCGCCCGTAAATGGTTAGAGCAAAACGATCCGCCGAATGTACCGCCGCAAGTCGCCAAGCATCGCAGTAGCAAATCGGCTCAAGAAGCACATGAAGCGATTCGTCCCACCGATGTATTTCGTCCCTCAGTTCAGTTGCGTTTAGAACTTCCTGATGATGAGTTTAATTTGTATGTGATGATTTGGAAACGCTCAATTGCTTCTCAGTGTCGTGCTGCCCAATTGCGTAAAACTTTGGTGATTACTCAGTCTGGTTCCCTACTGTGGTCAGCTAGAGGACAAGTGATTGAATTTTATGGTTATGCTCGGTACTGGAACAATCTCAGCAAGGATAGTGTTTTACCTTCACTACAACAGGGACAAGCATTGAAACTAGAGAATGCTGGACATGAAAAGAAGCAGACGCAGCCACCACCCCGTTATAGCGAACCAAAATTGGTGCAATTGATGGAACGTAAAGGAATTGGTCGCCCAAGTACTTATGCTCCTACTGTTGCTACTTTAAAAAAACGAAATTATGTGGAGTTGAAAAAAGACCATCTGCAACCGACAGCGTTAGGGTTAGAAGTTGATGCATTTTTGCTCAAAGCACTGCCGGATTTACTAGAGGCAGAATTCACAGCGAAAATGGAAGATGCCCTTGATGCCATTTCTGAAGGAAAGAATTCTTGGCAGCATTATTTAACTAGTTGGAATCAGAATTACTTTATACCAGCGCTTTCCAAAGCTAAAACTGTAGTTGCGAGTTACCCAAGAGGTAAAGCTAATGTGATAACTGAGTGCAAATATGAAACTTCCAAAACGCGATGCCCTGAATGCAAAAATTTTCTCGCCAAAATTCCGAGTACTAAGGTCAAAAAGAAATATTTCCTCAAATGCACAAAAGGCTGTGAAAATGTCGTGCTATTTTGGAGCGATTTTAACAAAACTTGGCAGCCACCACAAGCAAAAACAGTCCAAGCTGAAAATCAACAAAAGCCTCCCGTGAAAATGACGGAATACCCCTGCCCAGTATGTAAGAAACCTCTAGAGGAGTACAGTTATATCAAAGAGGGGCAGAGTAAGACAATGTTGCGATGTTCTAACCCACAATCCCGTAAGGATACCAAACATAAAGATGTGGCTTATTTCAGTACGCAAAAAGGGTGGTGGAGTCCTAAATTTGGGGAGTTAGGAATTAAAAGTTAGGAGTTTTGAATTAATAACTCATCACTCCTAACTCCTAACTCCTAACTTTATTTACCTTAGCTGCAAGTTCTGCGGGGTTCATCTGCTCGTAATGTTCAAAAGGTTGATGAATCCAGGGGTTATCAGGTAGATAATCAACATAATAATTGGGTGCTATAACTGAACAAGCTTTATACCAAAGAACGGCGGTGCGAATTTCCTCAATGGGGAAATCAGTATTTTGCTTGAGCCAAGGTATAGTTTGCTGGAGTGTTACCCCAGAGTCTACTAAGTCATCCACTAGGAGAATGCGCGAACCTAACTTTTCGGCAGTCATTGTTAAATGACGGGAGAAAATTAAATTACTTCTTTCTTGCTTGCTAGTGCCACTGTAATAAGATGAGGTTGCTAAAATTGCTAGCGGCTGCTGGTATATCCGGGAAATAATATCTCCGACTCTTAGTCCTCCTCTGGCAAGACAGATAATCTGGTTGAATTCCCAACCTGATTGATAAATCTGAATAGCCAGTTGTTCAATTTTTTGGTGATAATCTGACCAAGAAACATAAAGGTCTGGCATAAGTCTAACGGGAGTGGTAGATGGCTAGTATTGAAGGCGATTGCAGATTTTTTATTTTAGTATGAGTGCAAAGTTTTATGAATGATTCTGCTGCTGATGGTGATGTTCAACGAAATCCTCTCAGTGAAAAACTTGACCTGAAAACAAAGCTGGCTTACGGTGCAGGGGATTTAGGCCCAGCAATTACTGCAAATATCTCCGTCTTTTTTCTGCTGGTTTTCTTTACCAACGTCGCTGGTATCCCTGCGGGTTTAGCTGGGAGTATTTTGATGATTGGCAAAATCTGGGATGGGGTAAACGATCCGGTTGTCGGGTTTCTGACTGATAAAACGAAATCTCGTCGTTGGGGTCGTCGTCTTCCTTGGATGTTTTATGGGGCTATTCCCTTTGGAGTTTTCTTCTTCTTGCAGTGGATTGTACCGCGATTTAGTGCAAATCAGAGTGATAATATTTGGCCGCTGTTTTGGTATTACGTAGCGATTGGGGTGATATCTCAGGCGTTTTACACGGTTGTGAATTTGCCTTATACGGCAATGACTCCAGAATTAACTCAAGATTACGACGAACGTACCAGCCTTAACAGCTATCGGTTTACATTTTCCATTGGTGGCAGCATTTTATCGTTGATTTTAACGCAAATTGTTTTTTCTCAAATTAGCGATCGCCAACAACAATATCTCGTTTTAGCAGCCATTTGTACGGTAATTTCGATTTTAGGATTATATTGGTGCGTTTTTGGAGTCCGCGATCGCATCTTAGCTTTTGAGGCTAAACGCATCCAAACCGAGGAACCTGCATCTCTCCCCTTCTTTGAACAGCTAAAAATTGTTTTTAGTAACCGACCTTTTTTATTTGTTATTGGTATATATCTTTGTTCTTGGCTAGGCGTACAGGTAACAGCCAGCATTATTCCCTATTTTGTAGTCGATTGTATGGGACTTAAAGAATCAGATGTGCCCACAGTGATGATTGCAGTCCAAGGAACTGCTTTGGTGATGCTATTTGTCTGGGGAGCGTTGAGTAAAAAAATCGGCAAAAAAGTTGTTTATTTTCTAGGAATGAGTTTGTGGATTATAGCAGCAGCCGGACTATTTTTCTTACAGCCTGGTCAAATAGTTTTGATGTATGTGATGGCTGTGATGGCTGGTATTGGTGTCTCCACGGCTTATCTAATTCCTTGGTCAATGATTCCAGATGTGATTGAATTAGATGAACTGCAAACCGGACAACGCAGAGAAGGCATTTTTTATGGCTTCATGGTTTTGCTGCAAAAATTTGGTTTGGCTTTGGGACTATTTTTGGTGGGAAATGCTTTGCAAGTATCTGGTTTCAAAGAATCTGTAGCCGGAAGTCCACTACCCATCCAACCGGAATCAGCACTGTTTGCTATTCGCGTTGCCGTTGGCCCCATACCGACAGTTTGTTTGATTTTTGGCTTAATATTAACGTATTTTTACCCAATTACCCGCGAGATGCACGCCCAAATTATGCTGAAACTCAAAGAAAGGCAAGAGAACAGGGGGAGTTAAAAAGCGGAAAGTAGGGGGCAGGGGGTTTTAGAAAATCATTTTCCTCATCGCCAAAAGAGTCTGAGAGCAACTTAGCTCAACTCTATCCAAAATTAAGAACTCGGTTCTTTATCCGACAAAAACCCTGGCAATACTTGTCGGGTTTTGGAGAAAAAAGAAAGAAAAAAACCTTTACCCTTTACCCTTTACCCCAAACTCAATTCCGAGTTAAAAATGCACACAACGAGTGATATTAGGCATAATTGTTTCTTGAAGATTTACGCCGCTGAGGTTAGCTCCCCGAATATCGGCTCCTCTAAGGTTAGTTCCTCTAAGATTCGCCCCTGCCAAATTCGCATCTCTAAGGTTAGTCCAACTCAAATCAGCTTGACTCAAATCAGCTTGACTTAGGTTAGCCCGCAACAAGTATGCACCACTTAGGTGAGCCTTGGTCAGATTAGCTTTGTATAGGTCAGCTTTGTATAGATAAGCTCCTAAAACCTCTGCTTCGTACAAACTCGCCTCGCTGAGGTCAGCCGCAATCAAGTTAGCTTCAATCAGGTTGGCAAAAGAGAGGTTAGTCCGCATCAACTTTGCTGCACCTAAATCGGCATCTCTCAAGTTAGCGCTTTTTAAGTCAGTACCAATTAGGTTAGCAGATGCGATCGCAGCACCTCTAAGATCCACCCCGCTTAAGTCAGCTCCAATCAAATTGGCATAACTCAAATCTGCCTGCGTAAGTATAGCACCACTCAAGTTAGCAACACTGAAGTTAGCTGTACTCAGGTTAGCTTCATTCAGGAGGGCTTTATAAAGGTTGGCACTACTGAGGTCAGCACCACTGAGGTTTGCCCGCACAAGTAAAGCATTACCCAAATCAACTCTTCTCAAGTTTACCCCTTGGAGGTTTGCACCTCTGAGGTTATCGCCTTGCAAATTCGCGGCGCTCAAGTCTGGTTCAATCTGGGGATTTTTCTTTCTCCACTCAATCCATTTAACTGCACCTGCTTTGAGTAAAGTTAGATGCTCTCGATTTGCCATTTTCTCTCCTTTACTCCTGACGCCCACCCAGAGAATTTACCCGACCAGCGACACTTTCAATAGCCGTTAATGCTCCTGCTGCTCCTGCTAGGATATCCTGTTCTTGTCCACCTAAGTAAAGCCGTCCAAAACTACCTACAGCTTGAACTTCTAAAATGTTAATCCTCGCTGCTTTTTCCGCTTCATTGGCAGCTAGTGCAGCGTAAGCAGCAGGCTCCACTTCTAATACATACAGCGTTTGACCTGCTAGTAGTAGCTGTCCTCGACGCGTGCGATTAATCAGTTGGGTTTGATAAGCATCGATGTTGCGGATAATCTGACTAGAAATAACCCGCGGTTTCAGACATTCCTCTCTTCGGACTCCCAGTGCCGCCAAAATAGCTTGACCAGCAGCTCTGGTTTCGCCTTGAGAGCTAGAATGAACTTCTAGTAATCCGTATAGTCGTTCCACTACCTGTACTCCCGGACGGACTGAGGCAGATTTCAGTGCTATATCCGTAATTTTATTAATTTCGATACCAGGAGATATTTCAATCCACAGTGATGTATCTCCTGGTAATGGTAAGAACCCTTGGGCTACTGTTCCCATATATGCTGCATGTTGAGGTTGCAGGCTGTCGAGAAATACGAAACTGCGTAATTCTATGCCCAAGATTTTGCTCTCCAGTCGTGAGGGTAAAAGTTATCTATATGCGAGATATAAGTGCCTAATTTGACAATATAGGGTATAAAAAAGCGCAAAATCTGTTAAACGGATCTACACCCGTGTGTCAAATGGCAATTATAGAAGCTAATGCTTATTTAGAAGACCATTGTCGTCTTAGGATAAAATCTACTTTGAGCGGACGACATAATTTTTATTTAACACGATTGCTTTGTAAACATCTTGACTCTTTTACATTACCCCAGTTTTACCCCAAATATTTCCTCAACATCTCCCAACCGGAACTGCAAGGATTAGATACCAATAAATATGGCTCTTTCTAGCTCAAGTTGTTTTTATTTTCATCCCTATCCTCTCAATCAGTTAAGTAAGCACATACAAAGCGCTTAGACACCTTGCCGTGGTTTGGGATTTCGGCGCGATCGCCAATATTCGGCAAAAGGAGCGATCGCGATTTTTCTGGTTAATTTATCAGGTACTGGGCAAGTCCCCTTCTGGTAAGACATTATCTATGCTAAGTACCCACGGTATACCTTTGTCAATTGGAGAACTGACAGTAATTTTAGCTCTATTGGCAAACTGTTTTAAGCGATCGGCAAATTGGGGAACAGTTTTCATGATATTGCGATAACTTTCCATGTTATTACAAATCAGGATCAACGTCAAAACGCCACTATTGATTTGGAAATACCAATGACAACTCGATAACAAAATCCGTGTCATGCGATCGCACGTTAGGAAAAAGCTTTTTTTCGTTGCTTCTTCAAGCTGTCGAAATAGTATTTCACTCAGTTTGATTGTTTGAGATGAAGGCAAATCATCTGGATGTAGGCATGGTTGATTCATAAGGTTTTGGCAAACTTCAAAAGTAACGAAGCTGCGGTGAAGATTGGTAATTTGGATTTTTTGCAGATTGAATATTACAAAAAAATCAGGTTTACTAGGTTATTGCTCTTGAGTGACAATCCACAGCAAGTCTAACCACAACTGGGGATAAGCTTGCTTGATATTTGAGAGTGGATCGCGCATCAAGTTATTGGCATTCAAGCAAACAACTTCAACTAGCCCTAAATATTCTGCTACTTCTTTGAGTAGGTTTTTTTATTCTACGACAGCACCAATTAGTCTATCAGGGCAATAAATACCAATGTATTTTGTATGGCGGATGCATGTTTTTATATTCACTCTTGTTAAATGAGGATGAGGATTGATTATCTTCACATAACATTGGCTTAACAGTTTCCATACACGTGGGTGAGTGTGTTCAATAATTACATTAAATTGCTGGGCTAAGTCTTCTTCGGTAATCATTACTCTCTCCATTGCTTTGTTGCCATCTGCTGCATACTTTGGCAAATACCTAATTGATTGTGCAAAAACTTCAAACAGCAATTATTTGCTGATGCTATGTGCATATTCACTTTAGTCAAATAGGTAATTTTTCGTCAGGGCAAAATTTACCCCAAAAAGCGAAATTGGTTGATATGTTTTCTACTGTTTGTGTTACTTGTCTATCAAGCATCAAAGCTGAAACTAATCCCTAAAACTGTATTGAATACTACTTTTTACCAATTTAGTTGGTAAAAATTTTCTGCAAAATAAATGCTCTGTTTATTGGAGTTTGGGGCTTTTAAGCCAAAAAAGCAGGTAAAAAACAATCACCTGCAAAAATAATTTGCGCTTGGCAAGCAAATTGGCAATTTCTGTGATAGTCTTTTTATATGGGGAATCAAGACAGCGAAAGTACAAAAAGTCTTCCAAGAGAAATGATATAAACTCAAAGACTACACTTTCGCCTTGGCAGATATAAGTTAAATCCGCTACGGCTTTTTGAAACCAAGAGACAAAGCCAATGAAGCAGGATAGTGACCTCCGTAATAACTTGAAGTCAATTAGAACTCGCTTAGGCATGAGCCAACAAGATTTGGCTAACATCGCTAATGTGACTCGTCAGACAATTAGTGGTGTAGAGTCGGGATTATATGCTCCCTCAGTAGCTATAACACTTCGCTTGGCCAAAGCGCTTGGCTGTCAAGTTGAGGATCTATTCTGGTTAGAACGAGATTTACCTGAAATTGAAGCAGTCCTTGCCAAACCGATTCCTAATGATCGGCAACTACGAGTTAGCATGGCTCGTGTGGGCGGACAATGGATAGCTTATCCCTTGATTGGTAAGGATGCTTTTCGCCAAGATATGATTCCGGCTGATGGTGAAAGTACAAGCCTTACAGGTACAAATAAGGTTCGAGTCCGTCTTTTAGACGATAATCTCGACACACTTCACAATACCGTTGTGATTGCTGGTTGTGCCCCTGTGATTTCACTATGGGCAAGAGCCACTGAACGCTGGCATCCCCAACTGCGAGTCCAATATAACTTTGCCAATAGCATGGCTGCATTGCACAGTCTATGCAGAGGTGAGGCACACATCGCTGGGATGCATTTGTACGATCCTGAGACTGGTGAGTATAATACTCCCTTTGTTCGAGATGTTTTGGCTGGCAGGGAAGCAGTTCTGATTACCCTTGGTGTTTGGGAAGAGGGACTTTTGTTAAAGTCTGGGAACCCAATGGGAATTAGAACAGTTAGTGATTTAGTTGCAGGGGCGACTATTGTCAACCGCGAAATCGGTTCTGGTAGTCGGATGCTTTTGGAACAAACACTCCAAAAAGAGCAGATACCGTTCGATGCTGTTCAAGGCTTTGACAATGTACTCAAAACTCACCAAGATGTCGCCCAAGCCGTAGTCAGAGGAGTTGCCGATGCTGGTATGAGTACGGCATCTGTAGCTACCGCCTTTGGACTGGGATTTATCCCTTTACATCGGTCACGATATGATTTGGTGATTCTTAAGGAATATTTGGAAGAAGCACCTGTACAGCAGTTGCTCAGTACTTTGGGACATCGAATGGTTCACTCCCAATTTGAAATTCTTGGCGGTTACGATATCAGCAAAATTGGGGAAATTGTAGCGACTGTTTAGAGTGGATTGCAATGGTTGGTTGTGTGGTTAAAGGAAAACTTGGCGTAAATTGAAATCCTGCTGCAACCACTCTTTAGGTATGAGCAACCTTCAGGAGATTACAATAACTGATAATGCTGAATTCGTAATTCGGGTTGAATTTGAGTTTCCAACTTAGAATCTGTAGCTTTCTTTTTCCAATTGGTATTACTACCGCCAGAGAAATCATTTGAGTGAGCGGATGGTAATACTTGCAATATTCCTTGAGTGATGTCTTATCGCTCTAACCATTAGTCAGAAAAAACAATGACTAATGGCCAATGAAAACTGACTAAAACTTGAATATGTTCTTTCTTTGGACTCTTTTTGGTGTAGAACGAGCACCTCCAACAACGTTCTACATAAGGTCGTTGCTGTAATTTTACAGCACGAGTACCTCCGGCACAATGTGTCAACGCCTCATCAACTGACAGACCCACCAAACAAACAATTGCAGGATAAATTATCATGTCCGACGAAAGAATTAGACAGATTGCTTTTTATGGTAAAGGTGGTATTGGTAAATCCACCACTTCCCAAAATACCCTTGCTGCGATGGCAGAAGTGGGTAAACGCATCTTGATTGTCGGATGTGACCCGAAAGCTGACTCCACTCGTTTGATTTTGCACTGTAAAGCTCAAACTACCGTGTTGCACTTAGCTGCTGAACGGGGCGCTGTAGAAGATATCGAACTCGAAGAAGTGGTAATCACTGGTTTCCGCGATATCAGATGCGTAGAGTCAGGTGGGCCGGAACCTGGTGTAGGTTGCGCTGGTCGGGGTATCAT
This sequence comes from Nostoc sp. DedSLP03, assembly GCF_034530815.1. Taxonomy (NCBI): domain Bacteria; kingdom Bacillati; phylum Cyanobacteriota; class Cyanophyceae; order Nostocales; family Nostocaceae; genus Nostoc; species Nostoc sp. DedSLP03. The sequence goes on along the minus strand of NZ_JAVRCK010000008.1, from coordinate 31,833 downwards.
CACCGCTATTAACTTCCTTGAAGAAAACGGCGCTTATTCAGATGTAGATTTTGTATCTTACGACGTATTGGGCGACGTTGTATGCGGTGGTTTTGCGATGCCAATTCGTGAAGGTAAAGCGCAAGAAATTTACATCGTTACCTCTGGTGAAATGATGGCAATGTTTGCAGCTAATAACATTGCTCGTGGCGTTCTCAAATATGCTCACACTGGTGGGGTACGTTTGGGTGGACTAATTTGTAATAGCCGGAAAACTGACCGAGAAGACGAACTGATTAGCACCCTTGCAGCCAGATTAAGTACCCAGATGATTCACTTCGTCCCCCGTGACAATATCGTGCAACACGCCGAATTGCGTCGGATGACGGTGAACGAGTACGCGCCCGACAGTAACCAAGCTAATGAATATCGCACACTAGCAGACAAGATTATCAACAATACAAATCTTGCTGTTCCCACACCCATCGAAATGGATGAGTTAGAAGATTTGTTGATTGAATTCGGTATTCTTGAAAGTGAAGAAAATGCTGCCAAACTAATTAGCCAAGCAGATGCTGCTAAGAAGCAAGAAGATGCTGAAGGTGAAGCATTAGAAGCATTGAAAAAAGGAAACGTAGAAATAGTTTCTGGTAGCGAGAAGAAGTAAGGTTCTTGTTTAGACTTAAGTGCTAAACACAGAGTAAATATCAGGTGGGCAAAAATAGCCCACCTCTCACAGAAACAGTGCTTAGTGTTGAATAACGTTAGCGGATAGCTAAGGTTTAGTCCGTGCTGAGTAAAAAGTAAAATTAGACCGACTAAGCATCAAATTAGTTTTGAGTAGCGAATGTCTCGGCTAACAGTGGTAAGATTAATTAATACTACTTATTCATTACTTTTTACTCAGGACTCAGCACTCATCACTCCTGAAAAATCCTTTAAAATGGAGGTAATTGAATAGCCAATTTTAACTTGTGTTGGTTTCAAGTTCACCGTGCTAACACTAATTTTTCAAGGTCTACACAGCAACATTAATACTTGAATAGTCTAGTTCTTGTTTTTGTTTTTTCCTTCTCTAACCTAGTTGGTGTTTATGTTTTAGGGGATGGGAAATTCTCTTTCTCATTCCCTTTTATTCCATACTTTAAATACACGGTTAATAAATTAAAATTCGCTGAAATTTTAAAATTCACTTAACACCTAATAACTTCTACCTATTGTCACCAAACAAATGAATCCTACCCCAGGAAAAATCAACGATTCACTCAGTAACTCCAATTCTGAAGATGCTCCTCAGCAGAAACTGTATAAAAAGAAGTCCTCCACACAATTACCTCAACCTGGAACTACTCAAGGGAGTTGTGCTTTTGATAGTGCGATGATTACCCTAGTACCAATCACCGATGCTGCTCATGTAGTTCACGGGCCAAGTGGCTGTGCTGCCAGTATTTGGGGAAGTTACAGCAGTCTCTCTTCTGGTTCGATGTTGTACAAAATACGCTTTACCAGCGATATAGATGAGAACGATATCATTTTCGGTGGAGCCAAAAAACTGTACAAAGGCATTTTAGAATTAGCAAGACGCTACAAACCATCGGCGGTATTTGTTTACTCCACTTGCATCACCGCCTTGATTGGAGATGATATCGAGGGAGTTTGCAAAAATGCCAGCGAGAAAACAGGAATACCTACTATCCCTGTACATTGTCCTGGCTTTATTGGGAACCAAAATTTGGGCAACCGTGTTGCTGGTGAAGCAATGCTAGAACACGTTATTGGAACAGCTGAACCAGAGACTAGTACACCATACAACATCAATCTAATTGGTGAACATAACATCGCAGGTGCAATATGGAATGTTCTACCGTTATTGGAGAAATTAGGTATCAGAGTTTTGGCAAAAATTACAGGCGATGCTGTGTACAAAGAAGTTTGCTATGCTCATCGTGCCCAACTTAACGTCATACTCTCCTCCAAAGCACTCATCAATGTAGCAAAAGGGATGGAGAAAAAATATGGCATTCCCTATATTGAAGAGTCTATCTATGGTATAGAGTCAATCAATCAATGTTTAAGGAATATTGCTGCAAAGTTAAGTAATTCTGATTTGCAGGAACGTACAGAAAAGCTAATCGTAGAAGAAACTGTTGCAATAGATGAAAAACTTGCTCTGTATATTACCCGATTGCAAGGTAAGCGTATTATCCTTTCTATTGGAAGTTTCAAGAGTTGGTTGATTATCTTTGCTGCTAAAAAATTGGGGATGGAAGTTATTGCTATTCTTACGAAGAATAATACTGATGAGGATCAAATTAGAGTCACAAGTTTGCTGGGTCAAGATGGCATAATTTTAGAACAAAATAGTCCTGAAGAAATTTTACAGTTAATTAACGAAAATCAAGCTGATATGTTAATTGCTGAGAAACGCCATCAAGACACCTCTCTCACTGCGAGAATTCCATTTCTAGATGTTAATCAAGAACGCAATCATGCCTATGCAGGCTATATAGGAATTTTAGAAGTAGCACGAGAACTGTATGCCGCTTTTTACAACCCTGTGTGGGAGCAAGTATACCAGTTAGCCCCGTGGTCAGCAGGAAATTCTTCTGAGGAGGAAATTTGATGGCGATTATTAGCGTTACGAGTACATCAGTTGCAGTTAATCCCTTGAAGCAAAGCCAAACTGTGGGCGCAGTTTTAGCCTTTTTGGGTTTGAAGGGAATCATGCCTTTATTGCACGGTTCTCAAGGTTGTACTGCTTTGACTAAAGCGGTATTAGTACAACATTTCCGTCAGACGATTCCCCTTTCCAGTACAGCGATGACCGAAGTTGCAACCATTTTGGGTGGCGAGGAAAGAGTTGAACAAGCAATCTTGACTTTAGTGCAGAGATCCAAACCAGAAATTATCGGTCTTTGTAGCACTGGACTGGTGGAAACCAGAGGCGATGACATGGTACGTTTTGTCAAGGAGATTCGCCACCGTCACCCAGAACTAGATTATCTACCAATTGTGTTTGTCTCTACACCAGATTTCAAAGGTACATTACAGGATGGGTTTGCTGGTGCAGTTGAGAGTATAGTCAGGGAAATTCCTCAAAAAAGCTCCAAAAAAGACCCTTATCCCGCACAAATCACTATTTTGGCGAGTTCTGCCTTCACACCAGGGGATGTACAAGAAATCAAAGAGATTGTCACTTCTTTTGGACTCGTACCTATTGTTGTACCCGATCTTTCTGGCGTACTAGATAGTCATATAGAAGATTCCTCTAGTGCCATAACAGCTAATGGCACAAATGCAGCACAGTTGCGCTCAATTGGTAGTTCTGTATTTACTTTGGCACTAGGTGATAGTATGCGGGGTGGAGCGCAAATTTTGGAGCAGAGATTCAATATACCTTATGAGGTATTTGGTGAACTGACTGGACTAGCAGCAGTAGATAAATTTTTGCAAGCTTTGGCGGATATCAGTGGTGTCAGCGTACCAGAGAAATACCGCCGTCAACGCCGTCAGTTACAATATATGATGTTGGAAAATCACTTTTACTTTGGGTGCAAACGAGTTTCTTTGGCGCTAGAACCAGATTTACTATGGTCAACAGTTGCTTTTTTACGATCGCTAGGAGTTGAAATTCACGCAGCAGTGACAACAACACGCTTTCCTTTGCTCGAAAAACTGCCGATCAATAGCGTTACTATCGGCGATTTGGAAGACTTTGAGCAATTGGCGGTTGGGTCTGATTTACTCATTACCAACTCTCATGGAGTGGCGATCGCTCAACGTTTAAAAATTCCTCTCTACCGTCAAGGGATTCCGATTTTTGACCGTTTAGATTGTGGTCAGTTTACCAAAGTTGGCTATCGAGGTACTATGCAACTTTTATTTGATATTGGCAATCTGTTTTTAGAGCAGGAAACAAAGGTTAAGCATTAATATTATTTATCATGCCAATGTTTCCTTCACTGACACAGACATTTTAAATCATGATGAAAAGGTTTGTAGAGTGGTGTGTTGAGTTTTCTTCTTGGTGGAATATTCGCCAGAGTAGAAAGTCTCTTTTGTTTATGGTTATGCTTACCTTGAGTGCGATCGCGACGCTGATTTTGTCGTTCCCTTTGAACGCTCAAATAAATCTGCCGTCAACGCCAAAAGCTGAGTTAAGGGGAGTGTGGTTAACAAATATTGATAGTGATGTGTTATTTGAGCGCGATCGCCTTAAAGGATCTTTGCAACGGCTTGATGAACTCAATTTTAACACCATATATCCGGCGGTTTGGAATTGGGGATATACATTGTATCCTAGCAAAGTTGCCCAAAAAGTGATCGGGCGATCGCTCGATCCCACACCAGGACTTAAAGGGCGAGATATCCTCAAAGAAATTGTCGATGTGGGCCATCAAAAAGGGTTAACAGTAATTCCCTGGTTTGAATTTGGCTTTATGGCACCAGCGGATTCTCTATTAGCTAAAAATCGTCCCCAATGGCTCACCAGTCGCAGCGATGGGACTCGGATTGTCAAAGAAGGTACACATAATCGCGTTTGGCTAAATCCCTTTCGTCCAGAAGTACAACAATTTATTCAAGATTTAATCGTTGAAATTGTTAGAAACTACAATATCGATGGTATTCAATTTGATGACCATTTTGGCTTACCATCAGAATTAGGATACGATGCTTATACAGTAGCACTTTACAAAAAAGAACACGGTGGTAAAGCTCCCTCGAAAAACTTCAAAGATCCAGAATGGGTACGTTGGAGAGCTAATAAAATCACCGAGTTTATGAAGCGGGTATTTACAGCTATCAAAGCTACTAAAAAAAATTGCCTGGTTTCCGTTGCTCCTAATCCTCAGCGTCTTTCCTACGATTTCTTTTTAGCAGACTGGCAGAAGTGGGAACGGCTAGGAATCGTCGAAGACTTAGTTTTGCAGGTATATCGGGATGACTTGAATGTTTTTATCAGCGAATTAGAGTATCCAGAAGTGAAAGCAGCCAAGAGTCATATTCCAGTGAGTGTAGGCATTTTGGCTGGGTTGAAAAACCGATCTATACCAATGCAGCAGATTCAAACACAAGTGCAAAAAGTACGCGATCGCAATTTTGCTGGAGTTTCTTTCTTTTTCTATGAAACCCTCTGGAATATGAGCAAAGAAAAGCCGCAAGACCGTCAAACTGGCTTCCAGAAAATTTTTCCCACACCAACGACTTACCCGAATTTGCTAGCAGGTTGGAAACCGTTTGGTTAATTTTCCTAACAAGCTATCGGTGAACATATCGCTTAATTTTAAGTGAAGGTTCACCGACAATCACTTAAGAATTTGTCTTGAAAGGAACTAAGTTTTTTAGTAAAAAAGCAACTGATTGGAGAATACCTGTATTTTTGAATTTCAGAGTTAGTTAAATTGGTAATACTTGTATTGTGTTAGCGGGGCATTTTACTACACTGTTTATATATTCTGGGTGAGAGGGTAGCGCATAACTTTCTTTGTTTCGACAGACAATACGTATTATTTTCAGTTGCTTGTCCCCATTCATGCGAACAGCAAAGACCGCTCCAGCATACGACCTAATTTCAAAGCCAAACATACCACCGCAGTCGTCTTGAACGGCATAGCTATAAACAGCATCAATAGTTGTTTGAGAGAAAACTTTAGTATCTGTTTCAGTATAGTATCGATAACATCTTTGTGTTCCAAAAATTGGTGGGAACGAGCCATAGTGAGTTGCTGGTTCGTCAGGAGATTTAAAAAAGGTTTTGTGCTTTAAGAAGTAGTTATTTTGAGTCTGAACTTTAGATATAATATTTTTTTCTGCTTCTTTCTCCAGTCTTGATATTTTCTTTTCTTGCACCTTATTTTCATCTTCCTTCTCACACCCACCAATAAGGAAACTTAGCATCATAATGCTAAAAAATAATAATTTTAGAGAAAGATAAATAAATTGATTACTAGAATTACAAATCGGGTTTAATTTTTCTAAGTATCGCATGTGCTTCACTCCTAACTCCTTTACAGAAGAATCTTTCATAGTAATTTAACTAGCTTGCTGTCCAAACCGTCTTTGTAAATCAGCCTCCGCTTCCTCAATTGTCATCGGTATCTGTTTTGGAGATTGAGCGCGTCTTCTGTCGATGTAGACATAGAATGCTTCATCGTCGTTGCGATGCTCCAAAATATAAGTTCTTAGCTGCTCTAAAGGCATTTGTTGAAAGTTAGGTTTTGTCATAACCAAAGAATTTCTCCAGTTAGTAGTACCTTAGCTTCGATTGAATTATTCGCCAAGATATAAACATTTTTAGTGCGCTCGTCTAACCTTACAAGGTCTATTCCTTTATAAACTCTGGTAAGTTGAGCGCACACCCGAATTGCGGATATTGCTTGTTTGGGTGTAGGCTCCATAAACACTAGACCTCTTGCAAAAGTGCTTTTTGCAAGAGGTGGAAAAAGGGACTCATGTTAAAGGGGAAAGGGAAAATACCAAACCTTTCCCCCTTTCTCCTTCCCCTTTTCCCTACTTCTGCAAGAAGTCTACTATCCTATTCCCAAACGCCCAGCCAAGCCAGGAGTTAGGGGTAGAAGCGTGGTAATCATCAAGAAGAGAGCCAAAAGACCCAAAGCGGCTCTAGCATCATCGGGTTCAGTAATTTCATTCAAGCTTGGGCGTTCTTGATCTCGTTGTAAAAAGAAAATTACGATCGCCCAATACATGGCAAGAGTATTACCGAGAGACACTAGCGCTAGTAAAATTAAAGTTGCGATCGTTGCTCGTCCTGCGGTTTTGCGTCCATAAATCGCCTGAATAATTCGCCCACCATCTAGTTGTCCTGCTGGCATCAAATTCAAAGCGTTAATTACTAACCCCAGCCAACCAATTATCACTAAGGGATGAACGCTTACCAGGGATGACTGCAATGCCGAACCAAGGACAACTCGCGCCAAGCTTCCCACCAAAATCGACCCTTGGAAAAACTGATTTGGCAATTGAAATAAACTACCTGGATGAGAAAGCAGCAAGCCCGTCACCAACATTAATAAAGAAACGATGCCACCTGTGGCTGGCCCTGCCAAAGCGATATCAAATAATACCTTGCGGTTAGGCAATAAAGATTCAAAGCGGGTAATTGCACCAAAAGAACCAATTTGCACTGCGGGGAGAAAAAAGGGCCAGCTAAGGCGAATTTGGTGACGCTGGGCAAGTAACCAATGACCAATTTCGTGAGCTACTAAAATCGCAAATATTCCCGCGCCTATGGGCAAAGCTTCTTGAAACCGCCCTGGATTGCCAAAGAAATCAAAATTCAGCAGTAATCCCGCAGCTTCTAAACTTGTGGCAATGGTCGCTATCAACAGAACACCTGCAAAGGCTTTTTGCGATAACAACATCGGTCGGGGATCGTTGCGGCTCGGTAGGACAATCACTACAGGTCTACCGTCTGTATTTTCCACTAAAAACAGACGATATTTATCGCCAAGGCGTTGTTGTAAACTTGTAGTTAGACGGTTGTGAGTCTCTTCTGGTTCTCCTCGTAGATTGCCTTTAAAAATGGCTCCATCTTGGTAGGCGATCGTTTCTGTAGCAAAAAATGTATCGATACCGAAAATACCTTTAACTGCATTCAAGTCTTCTTCTGGTATCGGCAAAATCTCTGGTTTGAGTTCTGCTACTTTTGGTTGTGGGGAATTTGCTTCAAGTGAGGAAGCAGCAGCGAGTCTTTCTGTGGCGCGTTGCTTGAGGATGGTATCTTGCCCAGCTTGGCGTAACTGTCTGCCCAAGTAAACGTATAATCCGGCGGATGTCACCACTAAGAACAATATACCCGCTATATTAATGTAAATCCCTGCGGCAAACAATCCAAAAAACAAAAGCCAGGGAGTCATCAACACCACCGACTGTAACCAGGCTAAGATTCCCAGTTTACCAAAAGGTCTGGCGCGATAAAAGCCCCAGCCCAAAATGCCTAAAGCTACCAGTAGGATTGCCGCCAGGATAGAAGTTTCTGATAAAGTAAACATCTCCAAACCTTTGCTATTGAGACTAAGCCAGAACAAGTCCGGTATTGCAGATACACTTAATAATGTATAACGCCGCCTGTCGTCTGCCCAAATTATCCCGTTTGGCGTAGTGATAAAACTTCATCTCAGCTACGCTGTTGTTGTTATTTATGTAAAACTAGCCCTTTCAAGGTGGGTAATTAACTTTCTATCGAATTTGAAAGGAGGTCAGCATAAACACCAAAAAATCTGGTGTTGCGCCGAGCCAAATCTTCCCAGTCCCCAGTTCAATACATAAGCACAAAGTTTTGTAACAATTATGACTGGTTCGTGTAAAAGTTGCGAGCAATACATGAGATATAGATGAGTTTGCAACTTGGTGCGTTCTGATTCGAGGTCTTTTATGAGTAATGACTGGAGAAAACAACTAGATGGACAACTTAAAGACTTAGCGATCGCAGCCCAACAATATACACACCTAACCAAGGAAAAGCGGATAGCTTTAACACGTTTGATTAATGCTATTTGGCAGTCAGGCAAGCTTGTTCGTCCTTACAAAGGTCAATTTCAACTACTTTATCAAGATATCTATGATGAAGCAGTACAAAATTTATTTTTCTATCTTTGTCAAGATAACAATATTAATAAGTATGACCCAGAACGTGGCGAAGTGATGACTTGGATAAATATGCTATTAACTAAACGTTTTTTTCCAGAGGCTATCCCCAAAATTATCGGCAAAAATGAAATAAATCTCGAAAACTCTCACCTAGAAAATATACCTTCATCTCAAACTATGTCTTTATTTGAACAACTAGTAGAATGTATAGAAACTGACCCAGAATTAATTTTTTGCAAGGAACATATCAAAGGTCATCCAGAGGCAAATTTTCAAGCTATAGCTAAAAGAAGATGTTATGGCATTTCCTGGAAAGAGATTTCGGGCGAATGGGGTATTGGAATCACATCTCTCCATAGTTTTTACCAACGTTGTTTGAAAAAATTTGCTACTAAATTTCATGAATACTTATATATTTAATGTTTAATATCATCTAATCAGCTAGGCAAAAATATGAGCAAAATCATCAAACATTTAACATTTTCAGCCCCGATACCTGTGGATGGAAGGCATCGAGCAGAAGAGTTACGCAGACAACAAGCCACACCAGCCAAAGGCGAACAAGTTTATCTCAATACTTTGTCTGTATCGTTCGTAAATTATTATCTATGTTGCATGGGATTTGAGACAGACTTGCATAAAAGTGATAGTTGGAATGTCATACAACAGACACTTATGGATATTGCTGATTTGTCGCTAAAAAACTTGGGCTTATTAGAATGTCGTCCGGTATTGTCAGATGCACAATTTGTTTATGTGCCGCCAGAAGTACAGTCAAATCGAATTGGCTATGTAGTTGTGCAAATTGGCAAATCATTTAGAGAAGCAACGCTGCTGGGATTTGTCAAGCAAGTACAAACTGATTTATTACCCATTAACCAATTGCAACCTTTAGACAATCTCTTGGAGTATTTAGAAGAACTTTCTCAATTCCAAGTTGCTGAAATAGCTGATAATTCACTTACTTTAAATCAGAGTTTAGTTAATTTGAAGCAATGGTTGGAAAATATTTTTGAAGCTGGTTGGCAAGAAGTTGAGACTCTTTTAGGCACTCAAAGTGCTAATCCAGCTTGGGGTATGAGAAGTAAGGCAGGTGCTTTTCTTAGCAGGGGTAAGTTGATTGATGTAGGAGATTTTTTGAGCAAACGTGCAGTGGTTTTAGTCGTTACCTTACCTTCAGATAACGAGCAAGAAATGGACATTATCGTAGAATTACATCCGACAAATAGACAAGATTATCTGCCACCAAATCTCCATCTAATGGTGCTGGATTTTGAGGGGGCATCTGTGATGGAAGCTCAAACAAGAAGCAGCAATAAGAATATTCAATTGGAATTTAGTTGTGAAGTGGGAGAACGTTTCAGCGTTAAACTTGTTCTGGGAGATATCAGCATCACAGAAAATTTTGTCATTTGTTAAGAACAACAGCAGGGGTGTTGCCAATGAGAAAGTTAGTTGTGCTGAAACTAGATGGCAATTTGCACTTAGGCGTGCAGGTAACGCTGGAGATTGGAGAAGAGGGCAAACGCCCGAATACAGAAATTACTGGCAAGCTACCCTCTAATCCAGATATGGCAACAGCAGTTGCCCAATGGCAGTCCACATATCGCAGCTTGTGGAAATCTACCCGCATCAAAGCCAAAAAAATTATTTACGATGGTTCTATTTCCCAGCGCCGTCAGGAGTGCAATACAAAAGCTAGTGAGGTACGAGAGCATCTGAATAACTGGTTGCTATCAGAGTCTTTTCGTGCCGTGCGGGAAAAATGGCTCAAACACTTGATGCCAGATGAAGAAGTGCGGGTGTTGATTCGCACTCATTGTTTGCAACTCAAAAAACTTCCTTGGCATTTGTGGGATTTGATCGATCGAGATTACCCCAAAGCTGAAGTTGTTCTCAGTGTTCCAGAATCAGAATTAGTAACAGCCACATTGCAGACATCCATAAGCAGAAATAAAATTAGAATTTTGGCAATTTTAGGCAATAGTGACGGTATTGATGTGGAGCAAGACCGCCAGTTACTAGAGAAATTACCTGATGCCACTACAACTTTTTTAGTAGAACCTGAATATTCAGACATCGACGACAATTTGTGGAAACAACCTTGGAATATCTTATTTTTTGCAGGTCATAGCAAAAGTGAGGGTGAAGCTAGTTGCATCTATATTAATAAAACAGATAAATTAACAATTGATGAACTCAGATATGCCCTGAGAAATGCTGTTGCCAACGGGTTACAATTGGCGATTTTCAACTCTTGCGATGGATTAGGATTAGCGCGAGAATTACAAGATTTACAGATTCCGCAAATTATTGTTATGCGGGAACCAGTACCAGATAAAGTAGCGCAAAAATTTTTAAAGCATTTTTTAGAGGTTTTTTCATCAGGAGAATCTATATATGCTGCGGTTCGCACTGCCAGACAAAGGCTTAAAGGAATAGAAAAGGAATATCCAGGTGCAAGTTGGTTGCCAGTAATTAGCGAACATCCTGCTGTAGTCTCAATGACTTGGGCAAAGCCCCGAATTCCCAAGATTCGCCGCCTTGGAACCTTGCTACTGTTGAGTCTGCTGATAACTGTTGGTGTACTGGGGGTAAGACATCAAGGAGGATTGCAAACATCGGAGTTGTTCTTATATGACAAATTTATGCGATCGCGTCCCCAGGAAAAGCAAGATTCGCGCTTATTAATCGTCACTGTAACTGAAGACGATCTTGACCTCCCAGAGCAGAAGCAAAGAAGTGGCTCATTGTCAAATCTGGCACTGGCGCGACTATTAGATAAACTTGCACAGTACCAAGCCCGAACCATTGGCTTGGATATTTATCGTGATGAATCGGTACAACCTAACCAGGCCGCTTTAACTACTCGTTGGAAAACTGATGACAATTTCTTTGCAATTTGCAAAGTTAGCGATCGCACCCAAAACTATCCCGGAGTTTCACCTCCCGAAGGAGTTCCACCAGAACGCCAAGGATTTAGTGATATTGTTCCCGACTCAGATAATGTTTTGCGTCGTCATTTATTAGCAATGCAGCCAGATAACCCTATATCTCCTTGTACTGCACGCTACGCGCTTAATGCCCAACTGGCATTTCACTATTTGGAGAAAAAAGGGATTTTTGCGAAATACACCCCCCAAGGAGATTTACAGCTAGGTAACATCGTTTTTAAACGGTTGCGATCGCGAAATGGCTCTAAAACAGAATCGCAAATGGGCGGCTATCAAAAAGTGGATATAGGGGGCTATCAAATATTGCTTAATTATCGCTCTTACCAAGGTTCTCCTTTAGAAATTGCACCTATTGTCACACTCACAGATGTTCTGAGAGGAAAGGTTAATCCCGAACAAGTCAAAGACCGAATTGTTCTCATTGGTACTACTGCCCAAAGCTTCCGTGATTATAGTCCTACCCCCTACATGACTGAACAGGGTTTTTCTCAGGAAGTACCAGGAGTGATTCTACAAGCGCAAATGGTGAGTCAGCTGGTGAGTGCTGCGATCGATGGCCGACCTTTGATATCAGTTTTGCCTGTTTGGGTTGAAGCGTTATGGATTTGGAGTTGGTCTGTAGTTGGAGGTGCGATCGGCTACGCCGTGTCGCAGACACTCGGCTACGCCGTGTCGCAGACACTCGGCTACGCCGTGTCGCAAACAGTTACTTGGCGCTATCAATCGAGACTATATCTATTAGTAACGGGAGGAGGCGTACTGGGGGGCTTATACATTCTTTGCTTAATTCTCTTTTACCAGGGCATTTGGGTTCCCCTGGTTCCGTCAATGTTAGTTTTAGTGCTTACTGGTGGCACAGTAGCGATTTACCTATCTACACAACAAAGTCAACCCCTTTGGGGAATTCAAAATTCAAAATTCAAAATTCAAAATTAATGATCGCCATAAATAAATTTAGGGGCTTGTATCCTTTTCGTTTTCGGTCAGCGACAACTGATTTCTACAAGTTGAGGTATAAAATAAATGAAATTGTTTGTGCAAAAGATTCAACTTTTCCTCGCCATTAGTTTATCACTCCTTAGCTGTATCCAAGTGCAGGCACAGCCTAAAAACCCCAAAGGACAATTAAATCAATCACTGATTTTCGCTGCGCCGCCTCCACCACCAGACATCGGCGAACCAGGTAAGCGAGGGGAAGCAGGTAGCCGTGGCTGTAGTCAGGATATAAATAAGCAGATGACTTCTTCTCAAAAGCGGCTCACAGCTTTAGTACCTATTTATTCAAACTCAGAATTGGTGTTTGGAACAACGATCAGAGAGCATCCTAGTTTCTTATTTTATGTTCCTTATGCATCGGATTTTGCATCTGGAGAGTTTGTGTTAGAAGATGAAGCACAAAATCAGACTATTTATAAAACTTCTTTAACGGGGACACCAGGAATAGTTAGCTTTCGTTTGCCCTCAAAAGCAGCACCCTTAGAGATTGGTAAGCGGTATCGTTGGTATTTCAACATTTACTGCGAGAAAGATAAGCAAATTATTGCTAATGTTGAAGGCTATGTAAAACGAGAGCAATTAAAGCCTGTTTTAAAAACTCAATTAGAAAAAGCAACACCACGCCAGCAAGTAAACCTTTATGCGGCTAATGGTATTTGGTATGAAGCGCTGAGTGCTGCTAGTGAATTGCGTCGCCCTAATTCGCAAGATCCTTCTTGGACGGCGCTGTTGCAAGCTGTTGGTTTGAATGATTTTGCAACTGAACCAAGGGTAGAGTGCTGCAATTTAGAGAGTGAGTAAGGTAAGCTCATTTATGCAGGTCGATGCAATGGGATTGTAAGGTGATGCGATCGCATTGTCAGTCGATACAATCGCATTGTTAGTCGATGCGATCGCATTGTTAGTCGAAACAATGGCATTGTCACCCAGTACAATCGCATTGTTAGTCAAAACAATGGCATTGTCAGTCGATACAATGGCATTGTCAGTCGATGCGATCGCATTGCAAGTTGATAAAAAACCAGATTGCAATCTAACGAATCTTAAATTACGAATTACAAATTACGAATTACGAATTGCTCTACAAGATGCAGGCTTCAACCAAGGACTATGGGACGTAGTGGTGGGAAGATTTGCTGTCAAGACGACTTCCCCTTTTTGGTTTAGCGCCAAACTAGTAGCTTCTATGATGCGTTCTGGTGCGGGGGTAGTTATTTTGCTGGGAACAAAGGGGCGATCGGGGTTATCACTGTTTGAATTGAGACTTACCAAATTTATCCCGCTTTTGTCACTCTCCGAAAATATTTGCCTTTTCTAAAATCTAGAGCTTTTGTATAGCAAGCGATTGCGCGATTCTTTTCTAATAACAAATATAAGACCAATTTTTTTTTAATAGTATAGCTTGTATTGATTGCCTCATCAGGCTTCTAGCGATCGCCCTCCCGGAGAGTGACAAAAGCGGGATATTTATGGAGACAGAAAAAGATTTATTTCGAGCGGAAAGTGCGAGAAGAAATAAGGCGTCCTTGTTTGAAACCCCTAAATTTATGATGTTGTTGGTTAACGCTCTTTTATTACTCTCGTCAGATCAAATTTGAAACCCTATTTTGGCGTTAGTCCGCGCAGGCAAACTTTCTTTGTGTAGCCGCGATTTCTAATCACTTGGATTATTCTCTCTCCAGAGTCATAGAAGAGCGTTAATTCGTAAAGGATCAAACCCCTCACCCTCGAAGCATTGATTTTGCGTTGTTATTTTGCCCACAAATAAATTTTCCTTTAACGCGGAGAATGTGTTTCAACGCACGAAACCTAATATAAATTTAACTGAGGGGTATGACCCCTCATTAATTCGCCAACAACATCATTTATTTATGGGATTCCTTCACCATAGCAGCATAGCTGCCTTCTTCATAGTCCAAGTCCAAGTACCGTTATTTTGCCCTTTTCATTGTCAATCAAAGCTGACTGGCTTAATAGGGGCCCGTTTAGTGTGATCAAGGAAGTGCCCCCCTTAATCGTCGCCAAAACTTCATCGTCCAGTTCTTGAAAAAGGTCACTGTTTAAGTTGCCTACCTTTATTTTGTGAGTATTGTTTGTTTTCATTTGTTTTTCTCCTTAGATGTAAGCACTAAACTACAGCTTATCAACAGCATAATCAAGGGTTAGTACAAAAGATCCTACTAAACCCACTTTTCCTACTTACTGCATAAGCATGCTGTAGCTAAATATACAATTATTGATTTGTTGCTACCTCTCCCAATCCACCAAAACCCCATCCACAATCGCAATACCCCACTGCGGAAACTTCGCCAATAGTTTTTTAATTACAATTTGCAAAGCCGGATCGTTACTCCAACACTCCTGCAAAAAGTCAAACCCTGCATTCTACCCTGAATTCGCTGCAACTTTGAGTTTCTGCATACGCTCTGGTCGAACCTGCGACCTCGCAACAATCGCCTCATATGACTACATTTCAGCATTTGACACGGACACGCGGAACTTTCACCCTCATGAACTGTTTTGACTTCTTCACCTGAAACTGAGTTTTCAGCCATCAACGAAGGGGGATTACCCTGTTCTAAAAGCTCTAGTGTTTGATTAGCATAGACGTGAAACGGCTTGTCGCTAGACATCGCTGAACTTGAAGAAAATTCATTTACGGCAACGGACGCGGCGGAACAAGTGCCTTCTCTACGAGACGCACCTTTAACTTTTTTATTTCCAACAGTCATTACCGTACAAAACTTTTTGAGTGCCATTTGGAGCAAACCGGACACACCAACCTTCGCCAATAACTAAGCCGTAAACAAAGCTGATTAAGGGTTGAAGAAGCCCAATAATGCTTAATCCAGTGTTGCATCATAATTCTCTGCAACCAGTTCTCTTAACTCTACTTCAGCATTTGTGAGATGGCAGAGATAGGTTCTGAAAATTGGGTTTGTTTTTTATCAAAGCTTAACCTATAATCATAAATCTCTAAAAAATTAAGATGCATTTAGCCTGCCGCCGAAATGTGAAATTATATTACATTATTAAATATTTTTGACAATTATTGTATTAAATAATTATGCTTCAGTCCATAAGTCCAAAAATCCTAAACACTATGAATGAATCAGAGAAAAAAGTAATTTTTAAAAATCCACTTTTTATAAATCCAATAGTTACGAATCAATTTTTTGATGGGCCATTTGTTGCAGATTCACGTATAGGGCATACCATGCCATCTGGAAAAGACTTTATTGGAGAAAAAGAATATGTTGATATGGAATTATTAATCCAAAATATAAAAAAATCGGATAAACAAATTATCTTAAATATTGGTGATTCATCAACATCGGGTTGGGATAGCAATATTGTTACTCAAAATAGAGAACGAGCTACTCATCATTTACCGCTCTTGCCAGCGTTCTTTCAATATAAAACCTATTCTGATTACCTTCGGGATAAGCTCGGTTCTGAATATATTGTTATTAATGCAGGCGTACCAGCCCATACGTCACTCCAAGGAAATATACGCCTTTCGCTTCTTTTGAAGCGTTTTGATGAAGAGGATTTACAAATTTCATGGGTAAGCGTTTATTATGGCAATAACGATTCAGTTTGGGATGGTTATCGTCAAGATAAGGAATGGGTTGGCAAAGACTCTATAATCATGCACAAAAATAAACCCGTTGATTCAATTATCATGCGTGTTTCGGTGAGTGATTATGAAGCAAATCTACGGGAAATTATCCAAAAATGTTACGATCGTAAGATTAACGTTATTCTAATTGAACCACAAACTCCTATTTACTGGCAACCAGGTACTCGTGTTTTAAATGAAGAGTTAGAAAGAAGAGATGGGAGTGGTGCTAAACAGATATACAGACTTTTAGATGAGTCACGACTAATATGGTCACAAGCTCTCAAGCAAGAAACATATTCAGATTTAAAGCGTATTGTTTTAGAAGAAGCACGCGAGAAAGACTATATTCTCCCTCGTATTAAAAAAGAACATTTACAGAGGTTAAGATCACTGTCACAAGAAATGAATGTGCCTTATGTGCAAATTGCATTGAATAGGGAAGAAGATGATATTCGGTATTTTATTGACTATTGTCATCCTATTGGAGATGCAAACTCAATGATTGCAAATAAAATTGCCGATATTATTTTAGAACCAATGTCAAAAAAGAATAATTTTGTCATGAAAAATAATAAAGCATCTGAAGTTTCTCAAACAATGATTGAAGATATGAGATTACCAACAGACCACTACACATTATTTTAATATAAATAAATTGGACGGATTTAAAGAGCTAAAACTCCAGGGCAAACGCATTTAAATTACTCTTGATCGCAACCAAGGTTAAAAACCAACGACAAAATCAGCATTTCTCGTTTAGTTTAGTTTCCAAGGCTTAAAGCGATCGCTAATCTTGTGTCAATAAGTAGCGATTAATGCGACTAATTTTGAGCTTGTTGAGAATATAATTTTTTTGTTGACATGATGCGGCCGCTCTGGCTAAAACTCTTGTTAGACAATCATGATTAAAACCAATATTAAAAGTTAATTTAAATCATTAATTAAAAATATAATTAATGATTAATAATTTTAATTTTCATGACTTTCTTCTCAAGAATTTAAACTCCTTTTAGGAAGCACTACTACCATCATATATATTTGGTAATGTTTTCAGCGTTCAAGTTTCATCAAACTTTGATTGTATTAGACTATGAAGACAAATCATTCTACCTGGGAAAATTATCCAGTAATCAATATTGATCGTTATCTTTCAGACAAACAGAATCCAAGTATATTGGCTTTCTCTTGTTATTTTCATGACAGTTCGGCCTGTATCATAAAAGATGGCAAATTAATCGCGGCTGTAGATGAAGAGCGTTTTAGTAGAAAAAAGCATGATGCAGGTTTTCCAAAGCAAGCGATTAATTATTGTTTGGAAGCAGCAAAATTAAGTACAGTCGACTTGGTAGCATTTTATGAAAATCCTGATGTCAAATGGAGTCGCATTGAAGAAACGCTGAAAGCTAATCCACCATCACCTGAAACACGCAGACATATTGGTAAAGTGTGGCAAGAAATAAAATCAAAGGAGAAGATACAAGAAGTTTTTACTAGAGAAACGAATTTAGATAATCGGATCATTTTTCTTGATCATCATCTTTGTCATGCAGCAAGCTCGTATTATATGAGTGGGTTCAATGAATCGGCTGTTGTGACAATAGATGGTGTAGGAGAAAAGGCAACGACTTCTTTTGGCACAGCAAAAGGTAGTGATTTGTCGATTAATAAGTGTATAAATTTTCCTCATTCCATAGGTCTTGTCTATACAGCAATTACAGTTTTTCTTGGGTTCAAAGCCAATGACCACGAATATAAAATAATGGGACTTGCACCTTATGGCATGATGGATAGAAAAGAAAATCTCTGTTATGAAAAATTGCGAAATGTTATAGCACTGTATGAGGATGGTAGTTTTGAATTAGATATGCGTTATTTTGGACACAACGGTTTTGAATCACCTGCTTGTACACAAGCGATGTGCGATTTACTAGGAATTAGCCAAAATAAAAAAGAGGGAACAATAACTCAAGAACATAAGGATTTAGCGGCAGCATTGCAAATGGTAACAGAAGATGCTGTATTTAATGTGCTAAATTATGTGCATCATGAAACAGGACATGACCAACTTTGTTTAGCTGGTGGTGTCGCACTAAATAGTGTATTGAATGGAAAAATATTCTCAAACACGAAATTTCATCGGCTATTTATACAACCGTCTGCTGGAGATAGTGGTACAGTTGTTGGTGCAGCAAAATACATTCAGCACAAAATTGATTCAAATATTGCCTGTGAACGAATGGCTCATTCTTCATATGGACCAGAATATTCATCTGAAACAATCAGGCAATTTTTAAAAGGAAACGGAATTGTTTATCAGGAACTTTTGACTGATGATGAATTGCTCGATCAAACGGCAAAATTGCTTCAAGAAAAAAATGTTATTGGATGGTTTCAGGGAAGGATGGAATGGGGACCAAGATCACTTGGCAATAGAAGTATTTTAGCAAGTCCGATGTATGAAAACATGATGGATATTTTAAATGTTAAAGTCAAACATAGAGAGGCGTTTCGACCGTTTGCTCCAGTGGTTTGTGTTGATGATGCACTAACGTTTTTCGATTGTGATGAACCAATTCCCGATCCAACAGATTATATGTTGATGGTGTATCCTATTAATCAAAAACAACAAGCAAAAATACCTGCTGTGACCCACGTTGATGGTAGTGGTAGATTGCAGACAATACGTGAAAATCAGAATCCGCTTTACTATAAATTGATCAAAAAATTTGGAGAATTGACGGAAGTTCCTGTTTTAATTAACACTAGCTTTAATATACGTGGCGAAGCCATTGTTTGTTCTCCCCAAGATGCCTATAGATGTATGATGGGTACACAAATTGACTACCTAGTTATGGGGCATTTTATCCTTAAACGGATGGATAATTTAAAAGATGCTTGGTTACCCACAGTGGATGATTGAAGGTAAGTTGTTCCTGGACGAAATATAGTCGAGCATTGGGGGGCATCCCAATTTGGCAAAAATAAAAGAATCCAGATTATTAGCGACTGGAGTTTAGACTAGTTCCCGGTGCGAAACCCAAAAACCTTACAGTGATTGAGGTAGGGGAAAATATACTCAATCGGCAGGCAGATTTTACGTGTTACAGAAAAAATATCATAATCAAATTTCCTATTCGTAAATTGCATAACTCTTAATTAATTATACCAAAAAACATTTTTGCAAGAGTTCTAATGGCATTGTCAGTCGATACAATCGAATTGTCACGCGATGCGATCGCATCTGCGTAAGTAAATGGACAAAAACTTAACTCCAACTCCTAGCCTCAATCCCACCGCTTCAAGTGGTGATGGCTCAAAGCCAATTTCCTAAAAGAACATAGGGGGCCCAAAACATGGGACGTTTGTATCTGGGATTTTGCAAAAGAGCGAGCTGGGCGCGACGGAGTACTTCAGCTTTAGTCAGGTTTTTGTTAGCTAACTCTTGGTAAAATTGACTCATCAACACAGCAGTAGACTCATCATCTAAGTTCCACAAAGAAGCGATCGTACTGCGTGCTCCTGCCTGAAAAGCGACACCAGCAATTCCTAGTGTAGCTTGTTCGTCCCCGACAGCTGTTTGACACGCACTAAGAATGAGCAATTCAATCGCTTCGGGTCTATTTTGTTCTAGAGTTCGCACTAACTCATTTAACTTTTTCACATAAATACGCTCATTCCAAGCGACAATAAATGTCTCTTCAGCCTTAGAGCTAAACTGACCATGAGTTGCAAGATGAACAATCGGGAAAGGTAGAGAATTAATTTGGTTTTGCAAAGCTTTGCTGGTAAATTCTTGATTCAAAAGGATGCTGCTAGGGACTTGAGAGCGGATTTCTTCTAATTCAAGTTTGACGTTGGGTAGTGCAGAAAATCCTGAATTTGCTTCACTCAATCCTGCGACTATTGCCTTTAATTTCTTCTCCAATGGTTTGGGTTCAATCAGTTGCAAACTGGGGGTGAGTGCAATGTTATACTTCTCAACTAGATACTGTTTGCCATCGTAGAGAACTGCCATCGGAATATTTCGCAACCAGCCATCCAGCACAAACACCAAAGTAGGAATTTTGCTTTCAGCTAAGGCAGCTTCCGCAGGTTGAATCAGCCATTTATAAACCTTTTGGGATAAAGATTGAATCTGTCGCAGCGTGTGTGGTTTGGGTAGATTTTCCTGTAGTTGCGCTAAAGTAGTTTCCACTTCCTTTTTAACTACAGGTGTAGTGTAATGCAACCAACGCTGTTGAGGCAACTTGATAATGACCTCTAGTCGGTCTGGCAAAATAAATGGATAAATAATTGCTGCCGTTGGATGTTTTTGTGGATTACGGATTTGAGCATTTAAACAGTTGTTGCGAAAGAAGTTTTCTAGTTCTGCTATTTGGAGTAATTCGATTGTATTGCTGGCTTTTTCGAGATTTTTAAAGCTAACTTGCGAGTTCCCCTGAGATTGTAAAATTAGATCGACCAACTGTCGATAAACTGGTTCAACTTCTTCTCGAAAGGAAAATTTCACCGCAGAATTGACAGCAACTAAATCACTGCGGAGGGCTTGGAGGTTATTAACTGCTTCTGTGTAAGCTGCTACTGCTCCTTTGATATCTCCCTTAGCTTTCAGCAAACGTCCCAGTTGCCATTGCCATTGATAGCCAATGTCTTTAGCATCGATAGCTTGAGCAATGAGTAAGGCTTGTTGGGTGAGGTTTTGGGCATCAGACCATTGTTGAGTTTGTTCGTAAACTTGCCCTAAGACACCAATAGCATAAGATTCTGTGCGTTTATCTTGCAAACTTTTTGCTTGCTCAATCGCAGTTGCTAGCAATTGGGCAATGTCCAACCATGAGAAAGCGTCTGCGGCGGTTTGCTTTCGGAATTGCATTAGACTTTGGGCAAAGTTAATCCGGGCAGAAATTGCTGTCCGACTAATAGGTAAGTCGTGAAGCTGAGTTTTAATTTCAGAAGACAATGTTTGGAAAGCTGACAATTGGTCAGTTTTCAGCAATAGTCTTAGTTGATTAGCTTGAGCTTGGATGCGTGTAGTCGGTGAGGTTGCAGTTTTGAAAGTTTGTTGATAATATTTTATAGCTGTTTGGGTGTCTTGCTGTACGCGGGCTGTATTACCAAGACTGAGGAGAATATCAGCGATCGCTTCCAAATCTTGCAACGATGAAGCTAATTCTAAACTTTGCTGCAATATCTGCCGAGATGTTTCTAAATCACCAGTGACTTGCACGACATTACCGAGACTATGCAAAGCTGCGACTTTAACAGGTGAGTTGGGTTGACTTTGGAGAATCTGGGTACTTTCTCTTAATGTCTTCTCGGCTTGCCGATAAAACCCTAAAGCTTGCAAAGCTTGCGCTTGGTTAATCCGATTTTGAATAACCGCCCTTTCATCGCCTATTTTTTTATAAATCTCAGCTGAGAGTCGCCAAGTATCCAGTGCATCTTCAGCTTTGCTTTGAGCTAATTGCAGGCGACCTTTGATATCTAGGACTTGGGCTAGAATTTGCGAGGAGTCTTTGGTGTTTATATTTTGAGTAGTTTGTAATAAGTTGAGACTTTGAGCGATCGCACTTTCTGCCTCTGACCACCGTCCCAATTGCTGATAAGCTAATGAGAGATTACCCAGTGCGATCGCTTGTGTAAGTTCATCCCCACGGCCTTTTAACGCAGAGATAGCCTCTAGCCATGTTGCAGTTGCATCATTAAACTGCTCGGCTTCATAGAATTTTCTCCCTTGTTTCACCAAGTTTTGGGCATCAGCCAAGCTTTGAACATTGGAGTTTTCCGCAGTTACATGTGCGAAAGTGGGGGGCAATAAAAGAGCGCCTAAGAACATAGCCAAAAGCAGCAGTACACTTAAAAAGCGTTTGATTATCCGTAATCTAGATTTTTTCCTTGCCATGTTTTTGCCCTCCTCGCACCGTGTCTTTACTAAAAATAGACAGTGGAAGTTGCTCAACCTCCCTGGTGTTGATTTAACGCACGGCAATCGGCTATCCTCTGCCAGGAAGAATGAGGCGTGATGGGTGCAGAATTAGTGAGAATTATATCGCCATTAGCAGCGATCGCCCAACCAGTAGCTTCTACTATGCGATGTGGTGTTGGGTTAATGGGATTTATTGAAACTGCTGGAGTAGAGGGTTTACCTACTTCTGGGTTGAGACTCACCAAATCTACCTGCACTGCGTCAGCGCTGAGGGCTTCACCCGGATTAGGTGGTAAACCGCCGCGTCCAGTGATGATAAATTGGCTTTGCGCTTGGGAGCTACCCGCACTACAGCCTTGTACTACTTGCGTATCAACTGGTATGGTGGGTAAGTTAATTAAGCCACTGTTAGGGTCAATATCGGGTGTATTGAGTGTTACAGTGCCGTTTAAAGTAGGACTTGTCTGGGAAATTGCTGTGATGTCATTCGTTGGTAGCCGTTGAGGGTCTAAGTTAGTTCCTAGCAGCCTCACCAAGTCTTCACGAGTACGCACTGTCATACCAAAAATACTAGTAGCGTTAATTGTGGCTCTCCCACCATTGCCACTATACGCATTAGCAGTGATATCGTTATTCTCCCTGGCTCTGGCAACAATGAAGCCATTGGGGGCATTGATGGTAATATTGCCGCCGTCTCCAGACTCTTGTTCAGTACCGGCGGTGGTGGATATCTGACTGTTGCGGCGCAGCAGCAATAAGTCTAAGTTTTGCAGCGTAATATTACCACCTTTGCCAGATGTAGTTTCGGCTGTGAGTTTTGCTTGATTATCCAGCCAGATGGAGCGAGCTGCTATTTCTAAGTTGCCACCTCTCCCTGAACCTTGACTGCCCACGCTTACTTCAGCACCATTTTGGACAACCAACTGCCTAGTAGTAATCTTCAAGTCTCCCCCTTGAGCGGTGGAAGTCTTAGAAGTATTGGCAAACAGACCACTTTTGCCAGTAAGGTTGACGCTTTCGGTAGCATTTATGGTGATGTTACCTGCCTTGCCACTACTAGCACTCGTGGTGCGAATTTCTCCATTATTGACAGCTTCTAAGGTATTAGTGTCAAGGATAATGTTACCTCCATTCCCCTTTCCAGAGGTAGTGGCACTCAACAGAGCACCATTGCTTACCGATAGCGATCGCGTCGTAATTTTGATGTCACTACCGTTGCCCATGTCTCTAGAAGCCGTAGCACTATATGCACCACTGAAAAATAACCCATTGCTTCTTGCTCCATCGAAAGAAACAGCATCTCTGGCTTGAATCGTTATACTGCCTGCATTCCCCTGCCCAAAGGTGCTAGCAATTAACTCAGCGCCATTGGTTACTGATAATGACCCGGTTGTGATACGTATGTCTCCCCCGTTGCCCACAGATCCAGCATCTACTGTACTGAATACCCCACTGGAGAATTCCCTCCCTTCTCCATCAAAGGAGACGGTATCACGGGCAGTAATCGTGACACTGCCGGCATCCCCCTGTCCCGTAGTACTGGCTACTAGTTCAGCGCCATTAGTTACTGAAAGTGACCCAGTTAAGATATCTATATCACCTCCCTTGCCTATTGCTCCAGCATTCACGGTGCTGAATATTGCACTTTCCTTATCAAAAGAGACGAAATTTGTAGCTTGAATCGTGACACTACCGCCATCTCCTTGCCCAGATGTACTGGCATTTAGTTCAGTACCATTTGTTCCCAATAAAGATCCAGTTATGATATTGATGTCTCCCCCCTTGCCCACGGCTCCACCATCGACTGTGCTTAGTACAGAACTCTCTTCAAAGGAGACTGTATCGCGGGCATTTATATTCACATTGCCTGCATTCCCTCGCCCTCTTGTACCGCTAGACAATTGAGCGCCATCTGTAAAATAAATCGACTCTGCCATGATGCTGATGTCGCCTCCCTTGCCTAAACCTTCAAGTTCTACTCCGCTAAAGATTGCACTTTGGTATCCATCGTTACTCCATCCTTGTAAAGAGACGGTATCACGAGCAGTAATGCTTATACTACCTGCATTTCCCTGCCCAAAAGTGCTAGAACTTAGCTGACCACCATTTATAAGAGAAAGCGATCCAGTCGTGATGTTGATGTTGCCACTGTTGCCTACGGCTCCCTTCAACACATTGCTTTTTGCGGCACTCCTATTAAAGTAGACCGTATTGCGGGCATTTATATTCATACTGCCTGCATCCCCCTGTCCACTAGTGTTGGTTTGCAGTTGAGCGCCATCAGTTAAGGACAAGGAATCGGAAAAGATAGTAACGTTGCCTCCATTGCCTATTGCTCGTAATGGCACATTATTAACGATATAGCTTTTTATAGCTTTGATTTCTCCTATGGCATTAAGGGTAATGTCTCCTGCAACAGTGTCAACTGACCCTAAACCTCGCCCAATGCCAGCGCTTAACACACTTGTTTCCAAAATATCTATATTTCGGGCGTTAAAGGTTATACTACCCCCACCAGCAGCTTCTACAAAAACACCAGCCCTATTAGTAAAAGATATATCTGCTCGCGTCACATTCTCAGGAAATATCAAGCTGAGATTATCGCCATCTACACCCAGCCCTACAGTACCAGGTTCGCCCAATCCTCCTAACTCAACTCGTCCACCAAAAGCATTTAATTCTCCCCCATCCATGCTGACATTTCCACCCACCAGCAGTAAACTTTTTCCATCTGGCACTCGTAAACCAGATGCGTTTAAGCCTGCTGGATCTTTTCCTGCGGGTGCAACTGAGTTATTTTGAATTGCTGCATTTTGATTAATCTGATTAAACACCAATGCTGAAGGATTAATAGTCAACAACGGTGAAGGGATATTTTGATCAGTTGCGCTAAAAAATCCGACATTTCCAAATTGCAGTGCATTCGCTGTACTCGCTACAAACGAACCACCAATATTTAATTGAGCATTCTGACCAAATACAATTCCATTGGGATTAATTAGAAACAGGTTAGCTGTACCATTAGCCCGAATTAACCCATCAATATTAGAAGCCGATCCACCCGTTACTCGACTGATGATATTTTGAATATCAAGAGCATTATTAAAGAAAGCAGTGCCGCCAGTGGGGACAGAAAATTCCCCAAAACTGTGGAATAAGTTGCCACCTGCTTGGGTTCCTCCTTCAATGGTACTGATGTTGTTTTGTGTTGTAACCCTCGAATTATTGGGTAGAGTGCTATCGGGGGTAATTTGGGCGAAAGCGCAATTAAAAGAGAAAGCGAATGTCTGCAATACACCTTCGCCGATCGCACCACCCATCACCAACCAACTTCTCAGGGCGAATTTCCAGCACCGATACTGCATATATCGCTTCATTCTAGACATTGCACCCCTTATATAACCAGCAAGTAAACTACACCCTCTTATAAGGATAGATAGAAAATCCACGGTAGGATTGCGAGAAATAATTACGAATAGTTACAATGCGATGCCTGCGGTATTTGCTAGCCAACGCGCTAAATGTCTGCAATCAACCTTGCTTTCCTCAGAAAGAATTGCATCACAGTCTCTTCTCTAGAAATAATATCAACCGTACCTTCCATTCCCAATTGCAGGGCACACAGGTGTTTGTCTCTACCTAGAGAAAGGCTTTCTGGCTCAATTGTTACCCCATAGAACGCAGCAACGCCTGCCATCTTTTGGTTGGCAGATGTAGTGTCGGTGGCATTAGCAGCATTCCCTTGAGGTGCGATTGCATCTGGAGAAATCGTCTTAACCTGGCCTTTGAGAGTACCATAATCTGGATAAGGACAAGCAGAAACCCGCATTTGTACCTTTTGACCTTGTTTCAACTTATTTTTATCTTGAAGTGCTACTGCTGCTTTAATCTCCAAGGGAGCATCACTAGGGACTATTTGGGCAATTTCCCCTCCAGCAGGCACTGTTTGACCAGAGTTTCGCAGGTTTAATTTAGAAATAATCCCGTCTGCTGTGGCTGTAATCACAGTTTGGCTGAGGTCGATATTTACTTGTTGAAGTTCGCGGGTATCGCTCTCTAGCTGTTTTTGAATTTCAATTCGTTGCTGGATTAGGCTAAGACGTTCTTTATTTAAAGTAGCAATGCTGGCTTGACCGGTAGCTTTTTCTTGGGCAATGCGATTATAAGCGATCGCTACTTGTGCATTACTAGGATTGAGAGCAGTTTGGACATTTTGCAATTTGGCTTTAGCTGCCTGGAGGGCTTGTTCTTGCTGGCGAACAGCTAGTTGTGCTTCCTCAAATTGATCTTGAGACAAGGCTCCGGCTTTGGCTACAGTCTCATAGCGATCTCGCTTTGACTGGGCTGCTTTGAGACCAGCATCCGCAGCTTTGACATTAGCATTCGCTTCTTGGACATCAGTAGCGGTAGTAATAAGTTTATCTTGATAGTTCCGACTGCGATCGCTTAATTCAGATTCAGCACCAGCAATAATCCGGTTGATGCGCTCAGTTTCAGCTAAAACCTGGCTATTAATGGCATTAATCTGGGCGTTGAGTTGAAAAAGTTGTAAACGACTTTGCCCAATATTACTTTGCAGTTGGCTCTTTTTGGTTTGCAGCTTCGAGTTGTCAATAGTGGCAATGACATCCCCTTTTTTGACAACTTGATTCTCTGCAACAAAGACGCGCATCACCTGACCTTCGGTAGCAGCTTGCACGAGCCGCAACTCACCAGCAGGGCGGACAACAGCTTGTCCTTTAACTGTCACTTTATATTTGATCGCAGAGGCGAGTGGAACGCCTAACCCCACAGCACAGACAACAACTAGTCCGCCCCAAGTAGTCCAACGACCAAGTGGCGGGAGAAACTCGTTGTCTTGAATTGGGGGCAAGTAGTCTGAGTTGGAATGGCTAATCATACTGTTTTATTTAGTGATTGCGCTGAATTTACCGTTAGAATTAGAGGATAATGGGAGTAAACCACTTGTAAATGGATCAACACCGTCTAAGAAGTCTAAGTGTTCGCCAGGTTGATGGCGTAGAGCTTCTGGAGTGCCTTGGATTTTCAAGCGCCCTTCTTCTAGCAGTACAATCCAATCAGCCCGCCCAATGACTTTGGGGCGATGGCTAATCATAATTGTGGTTTTGCCCTGGCGATGGTCAAGCAGTCTATCTAGCAGTTTGGCTTCACTTACTGGGTCGAGAGCGCCAGTGGATTCATCTAAAATTAATATCGGCGGGTCAGTAACTATAGCTCTAGCGATCGCTAATCTTTGTCGTTGTCCACCAGAAAGATTCGCGCCAAATTCACCTAAAACAGTTTGATATTTATCGGGAAGTTTACTAATAAACTCATCTGCACCAGCAATCTCGCAAGCTTGCACAATCTGTTCAAAGGCGATTTGAGGATAGCTGAAGCGGAAATTTTCAATAATTGAGCGACTCCAGAAATGAGGTTCTTGAGGTACTAGCACCACCTGTTGCCGCAGACATTCCATTGATAGGTCTTGCTGATTATAGATGCCATAGCGGATATTGCCAGATTGGAGTACATATAAACCAGCAAGCAGTTTGGCGAGGGTGCTTTTACCACAACCAGATTTACCAATCAGCCCAATGACTTGACCGCCAGGGATAATTAGCGAAAAATCTTGCAGCAAGTCAACTCTACCTGCGTGGTGGAAATTAAGGTTAGTACAAGTAATACCTATATTGCCCTTCAGTTCTGCCCAAGGCTTTTTCTCGTCTTTGTCGTCTTCTGGGGTAGCATCAATCACTTCAGTTAAGCGTTGGATGACAATCTGGGCAGTGATAAACTCATCAATTAAGCCGATAACTGAACCCAAAAAGCCGATAAAGTTGCTACTCATACCAGTAAATGCTAGCAACTGACCAATACTTAAAGTGCGATTAATCACTAAATATGACCCTAACCACAGTAAAGCAATATTCGTGCAAGTAGAAAAAATACTGGTGATTGTGCCACTGTAAAGCCCCAGTTTCATCGTACTCCAGCCCAAGTTAGCCAGCCGACCATAATTTGCTTGATACTCTTGCCAAGCTTGGGGAGTGGCTTGGGTAGTTTTTAGCACCTGGACACCGCGAAAAGTTTCAACGAGAAAGCCTTGGTTTTCTGTACCCAAGACGATCACGTTGCGGGTTTTCTGGCGCAAAGCTGGGAGAAAAAGCAGGTTAACGAGGGTGACAATAATAAAAGCAGCCAAGGAAGCCAAAGTCAATGCCCAACTGTAAAAGAGCATAAAGCCCAAGGAAACCAAGGCGATAAAAAATTGGCTGGGTAAACCAAGGACAATTTCGGAAACTAACTCATTGATGCGATCCACATCGGCAATCCGGCTGACTACTTCCCCACTGCGCCGTCCTTCAAAGTACGAGAGGGGCAAACGCAACAGTTGTCGCCCGTATTCTAGAATCAGTCCTAATTGCAGTCGTTGACCAAAGTGACCAATTAGGTGAGATTGTACCAAACCGATCGCGCTGCTAAATAGACTCATAGCGATCGCACCAATTGCCACCACAGTTAGCAGCTGGGTATCTCCCCGCACAAGTACGTCATCGGTGAGTAATTGCATCATTAAGGGAGAGACAAGGGAAAGTAGTCCGATGACGATGTTAATTGCGATCGCTTGAATTAGAATAGCGCGATAGGGTAGAACCCGCATCAGATAACGCTCAAAGCCGCCAATCTTATCATCTGATTGCTGATAAAAGCGGCTGTCGTCTGGCGTTAGCAGCAACATAATGCCATTACCCCACCCTTCGAGTAACTCCTCGCGGGTGAGATAACGAATACCTACACCAGGGTCAGCAATTACATATTTTTTCCCCTTTTGCCCGTACAAAACTACCCAGTGATAGCCTTTCCAGTGAATGATGGCTGGTAAAGGGGCTTTATGCAATTGGTCAAGCAGTTGTGCAGAGGCTTTAACTTGACGCGTATTAAATCCTAAAGTTTCTGCACCCCGCCTCAAACCCAGCAGACTGGTTCCCCGCGACCCTGTACCAACTACTTCCCGCATTCGACTGATAGCAAAGGTGCGTCCGTAGTGTTTGGCAATAGTAGCTAGACTTGCAGCACCACAGTCTTCTTCACTGTGTTGAAGTACAATTTGGTATCGCATCTTCAAGACCTGTACCTATAAATGGTTCGCTATTCCGACAGAGTGTGAATTGTTCTATTACAAGCAAACAAAAAATAGGGATGAAACATGTCTCGCCCCTACCAGATCAGAGCTTATATGTTCAGCTGACAGCCAACTCTAAAAATATTTCACAAATGATTTAGGACTGCTATAGTCCGCTCAGACTACTAGGCGTTAAGCTATCGCTGCAAAGCTGTAATCTAAACTATGAAAATTATTTAGCTTGCCTAGTAACCCCTCGTGCTTTCATTTTGTCTACTAGACTCTCCTGAGGTAACGGTTTGCCACCCACCCAATCGTTCGCCCCATTGTAAGTTTTTGAGTTTCAAATACAGTGAGCCGGCGGAACCCGCCTCTGACGATACTTGTCGCGTCAAGGATAGCGCCATTCAAGTAAGAGCCGATGATGTTGTTACCGAGTCTGGGAGTAGAACGAGCATTCAAACTTCCGCTGCTGAGAACCACCTTGAACTTAATGCCTCCCTGGACGGTAGCTGCTGCTTCGGGAGTCAACTCGGTCAACAATGGTTCCTGTTGAATAGTGTCCATCTCAATTTGTTTTAAGTTTTCTTTGGTGCTTAACATTGTCACTTTCCTTTTCTAGATTGATGTGGAATTAGTGATGTCTTGTCTAACTCCATTGAAATCTTCTGATATTAACTTGATAAAAACAATAGGTTTCAAGTGATTTTCTACGCATAAGTCAAGTACTTATGTTTTCATTATTTAAGTTTTTTAAATTGAAATTTAAAGGTATTTTTGTCTTGTAAATTAAAGTGTTTTGACGCTCTGAAATACTCCGATTCACGCACCTTGATACTGAAGCTATATCTTTGATTTCATCGTCACTTTTTTCTCGCTGCTTTTGACCAGTCACAGCATCAACGTTTGAAAAGCCTAACTTCTGACCATTCATCCAATAATTATGAACTTTTGTAACTAGCTGTGGAATTCCTGGACTTTTGATTCCGATAAGTAAGCGGAGGTTCGCAGTGAATATCCAGACAAATTTCTAGCTGTGCAAGTTATACAAAGAGGGTTGCTGTGGAAAATTAAGGACTTTACTTAACAATAAAAAATCCCATGTAGGAGCGATGGTTGTATGCCCCTACAGGTTTTTCATCTTTTTTCTCCTAGTTAAGAGCCTATTTATAGTACCAAACCCATTACACTGCTAAATAGATTGATAGCGATCGCTCCAATTGCCACGACGGTTAGCAAGTAGCTCCTCGTGCTTTGATTTTGCTACTTGACTCTAAGTTAATCTTATAAACCCACGTGAAGTGTTCAAGACGCGCTGGGTGAATTTAGCTGACACCCATCCTGTTCGTCCTAAGAGTTTGCGGAACCCGTTCGTGACCTTAGCTGACGCGTCAAAGACTTGCCCAGGTAGGAAATACCCGATCTTGTCGGACTTGGTGGTGGGACGCTCACGAATATTCAACCTGGTGGTAACTTGTTCAGTAGTGTACAGAAGGCCTCCCTCGACAGTAGCTGCTGCTTCAGGAGTCAACTCGGTGAACAATGGTTCCTGTTGAATAGTGTCCATCTCAATTTGTTTCAAGTTTTCTTTGGTGTTTAACATTGTCGTTTTCCTTTTCCAGAATGATGTTGATGTGGAATTAGTGATGTCTTGTCTAATTCCATTGAAATCTTCTGATATTAACTTGATAAAAACAATAGACTCAAAGTGATTTTTTACGCATAACTCAAGTACTTATGTTT
Organism: Nostoc sp. DedSLP03; assembly: GCF_034530815.1. Lineage (NCBI taxonomy): Bacteria > Bacillati > Cyanobacteriota > Cyanophyceae > Nostocales > Nostocaceae > Nostoc > Nostoc sp. DedSLP03. The sequence goes on along the minus strand of NZ_JAVRCK010000008.1, from coordinate 874 downwards.
TCATTATTTAAATTTCAAGTTAAAGGTATTTTTCTCTTGTCAATTAAAGTTTTTTGACGTTCTGAGATACTCCAAGTCATCCACCTTGATACTGAAGCTATATCTTTGATTTCATCGTCACTTTTTTCTCGCTGCTTTTGACCAGTCACAGCATCAACGCCTAAAAAGCCTAACTTTTGACCATTCATCCGATAATTATGAACTTTTGTAACTAGTTGTGGAATTCCTGGACTTTTGATTCTGATAAGTAAGCAGAGGTTCGCAAAGAAGCTAAACGAACTTTCAAAGAGTGCAAGTTCTACCAAGAGGAATCGTTATGGAAAATCCAGGTCTTTGCTTAATACCCTTTCAGCGCAGATACCTACTGAAAAGCTTAGAAACTGATTTACGTCCAGAATACCGCCGTCGCATTGAAATTATGCTGCTTTGCGATGCAGGTGAATCTCAAGCTCAAATCTGTGAAGCTTTGGGATGTTCTCAAGAGACTGCACGCTACTGGATTACGATCGCTCAAACAGGACAGGCTCACAAATGGAGCGATCGTTTAATGGGACGGCCTAAAACTGTAAATGAGCAATACCTCGTTCGCTTGAAAGAATTGGTAAACCATAGTCCGCGCCTGGTTGGCTATTCATTTGAACGCTGGACAGCACAATGGTTAAGCAAGCATTTGGCAAAAGAATTGGGAATTAAGGTTAGCAGTTGTCACATTAACCGTTTGCTCAAGGAAATGGGGCTTTCCACCCGACCAAAAGGCAATACAACTAACCAAAAAACCTCACACCAAAAAGATTTTAGCATTGCATACCGAGCCTAGAGCTCTTGTCATTACCAACATCTTTTAAACTGACTGGGTGATAAAATCAGCAGCCCA